>CAZGED010000020.1:0-15955 GCA_964525085.1 uncultured Senimuribacter sp. | reverse complement strand
CCCTTGGTCTTTACGCCCCATACCAGCAGGACAATGCATGCCAGCAGGTCGATGAGAACCAGAACCTGACGGGTGCCGAACTCTTTGTTCTCTATATCGTTGCCGGATCCCAGGCTGCTGAAATCCGTGCCGTAAACCAGACTCTTGGTCGGGTCTTTTTTGATCTTCAGCGCATAGCGCATGATCAGCGCCGCCGCAACGACCAGCATGACCGCGTGGCACATGATTCTGAAGCCGGCGCCTGACATGTAGTCTACCTCAGCGATGCCCTGGGCAACGCCTACGGTGAACGGATTCATGAATGCGCCGGAATAGCCGATGCCTGCGCCCAAGGCAACCACGGCAAGGCCGACCACCGCATCAAAGCCGAGGCCGATGAAGATGCTGGCGAATACCGGAATGAACGGCAGCCACTCTTCAAACATGCCTACGGTGGAGGAACCCAGACCGAACAGCGCCATGAAGATCGGAATGATGATGACGCTGCTGTTTCCCTTGAATACCTTCATCAGGAATACGACCAGGCCGTCGAAAGCGCCGCTCTTGACAACAAAGCTGGTGCTGGCGAAGGTCAGGAAGATCAGCATGGAAATGTCGGCAGCATTCAGGAAGCCGTCATAGACCGACTGGAACATCTGGAAGATGCCCACCGGAGTTTTATCTACCTCATGCCAGCTTCCTGCGACAGCCAGCATACGGCCGTCTGCGTTCTCAATCCGGTCGAACTCGCCGGCAGGAATGATCCATGTGAGAATGGTACAGAGAACGATGATTCCAAATAACAGAATAAATACGTGTGGAACCGTAAATTTCTTTTTTTCTCCCAGTTTAGGAGCATTACTCATAGTTTTACCTCCTTGTCTTTCTTAATCATAACAACAGTTTTATCAATCACAAACCGGTGATTCGCTGCAGAGTTTTTTGATCATCTCTATATAAACCTCCGAAGTTCTCTCCAGAGTATCTGCATTGACATGCTCATTGGCCTCGTGGGCCGTCATCGGTCCCGGGCCCAGAATGATCCGGTCTCCCTCGAAGAAGGACGCTTCCGTGATTCCGAAGAACGGCTTTCCTTCCTTGCCGGTCAGCGCCTCGTATTCCCTCGTCAGAGGCCCTTTGTTCTGGAAGGACGGAATGTCGTTGATGATGACGTAAGTGCCGTCCAGTCCCTCGATGGCCTGATCGACCGCCTTACGGATGCGCGGATATTCCACGTCAGAATCGCAGATGCGGAAATCCAGATATACCGTAGTCTTGTCCGGCACCTTATTGATCGAGGTCCCGCCCTCTATGATGCCGATGTTCATGGTCGGATACGGCACATCAAAAAACGGACTCGGCGTCTTTCGCAGCTCTTCCTCAAAATCCATCATCCGGTTCAGGAAGCGGACCGCATTCTTGTTGGAACTCTTGCCGTCGATCGGCGTACTGGAGTGGGTCGTGACCCCTGTAAAGGTGAAGATGTATTCCAGTAGCCCTTTCGATCCGATCATCGGTATCAGGTCCGTCGGCTCCGCGACCACGACATGGGGCGGAAACGCCGTTCCCGCTTCTACCAGGTCTTTGATGCCGCCAAACATGATTTCCTCATCGTAGGTGCAATACACCGTCAGGCCCCGCTTCAACTTGGACCGGTCCGTGTTTCCGATGGCCGCCATGAAGGCCGCAATGCCGCCCTTCATATCACAGGCGCCCAGCCCGTACAGCTCGCCGTCCTTTTCCGTCAGGACAAAGGGATCCGTCGTCCAGCCGTCCGTGATATCCACGGTATCTGTATGTCCAAGAAAACCGATGGCGGGATCGTCGCCGTACCGGGCGATCAGGACTTCCTTTCCTGTCTCGTCGTTTTTCTTTCGTTCTACGTCAAACCCAAGCCCTGTGAAAAAGTTCCCGATATAATCCATGATCACACCGTTGTCCCTGTCTCCGATGGTGTTGATCGCCACGAGATCCTTCAGTATTTCTTTTGCAGTCATTTCCTTTATTCCTTCCTTTTTCACGGTAAAATCCATAAATCCTGCCCGCTCCCGTTTTACTTCCGCTCCTGCCGGATCCTGTTCTGAAGAGCAAAAACGGCAAAGGCGATAAGGGAGAGGTTCTCTTTCCTGCGACGCCTTTGCCATTTGCAAATTCTATGTTGCCTTTACGAAATGAATTATACGCCTTAATTGGAAGGCTGTCAATGCAAAAACGGGAATTTGTTGAAATATTACGGCGGATTTGCACAGAATCCGCCTTGCGGCACCTCCGTCTCTTCATTGCACCACAGAGGTTACAGCAGCGGGCTCAGCACGCGCAGCACGCTGTCCATCAGCAGACCGAAGAAGCCGCGGCGGCAGTCCTCCTGATGCATCTCCCGAGAGACCGCAAAGGTTGCCTCGCAGTCCTTTTTCAGATCGTAAAGGGCCTGGCAGCCGATGAGCAGTGTACCGCACTCAAAATGGAGGTATAAACTTCTGTAGTCCATATTGATGGTTCCCACTACGCCGATCTTGTCGTCTGAGAGATAGCTCTTGGCGTGTATGAAGCCCGGCGTATACTCATAGATGCGTACGCCGGCCTTCATCAGAGGCCGGTAATAGGAGCGGGTCAGCCTGAAAATCGTCTTCTTGTCCGGAATGGCCGGCGTAACAATGCGCACGTCCACCCCTCGTTTCGCAGCCAGCTCCAAAGACGTCTTCATCTCGTTGTCGATGATTAGGTAAGGCGTAAAGATATAGACATAATCCTCCGCCTGGCTCAGGATCTCCAGATAGACGTTTTCCCCGATATTCTCATCATCCAGCGGGGAATCCGCATAGGGCTGTATGATGCCGTCGCTGCCAAACTCGTCAGGGTGATGGACGTGAGGCCGGTACGGGCTGTAATCCTCTTCTGTCGGGCAGAAGGAATTCCACATCTTCAGGAACATGACCGTGAAGTTCCAGACCGCGTGTCCCCGGATTCGGATCCCGGTATCTTTCCAGTGTCCGAAGCGCTGGATCCGGTTGATGTACTCATCCGCCAGATTGAAGCCTCCCGAATAGGCCGTATGGCCGTCGATGACCAGAATCTTCCGGTGGTCTCTGTTGTTGTAGACCAGAGAGGCAAAAGGCTTCAGCGGATTGAAGGGGAGAACTTTGACGCCTTCCTCCCGCAAAGCGGCCATTTCCTGCGCAGGGAAGGTATTGATGCTGCCCACGTCATCGTAGATCAGGCGCACGTCGACGCCCTCCCCTGCCTTTCGTCTCAGGATTTCTGAGACGGAATTCCACATCTCTCCTTCGGCTATGATGAAGTACTCCATGAAGATGAAATGCTCCGCACGGTCCAGATCCGCCAGCATATCCGGGTAAACGTCATCCCCCAGGGCATAGTAGCGGCTGGCAGTGTCTGTCCACGCAGGATAGGGTCCTCTGCTGCTGATATAATTGACCGTATTCAGCAGCCGGTTTCCCATGATCTCCCCCAGATCCTCTTCCTGTGTCAGATTATCGTTCTGCCGCTGATCCAGTGCGTCGATCTTCCGCTTCAGGGATTTCGAAGGACGCTTGTTGCCGAAGAAGACATACATGGTAACGCCCAGAACCGGAAGCAGGCAGACCAGAAGGATCCAGCCCATCTTATAGGCCGGATTATCGTCTCTCCATACGATAAACAGGCACATGAGGGCTGCGATAGCAATAAACAGCAGATAGATCCATATGGCATAGGTAGCCAGCCGAAGGACCAGCAGTCCCAGCCATCCCATCTGAATCAGGATCAACACCACAGTGATTGTCAGCCTGTTAAAGATCTTGTTAAATCCTTTTGCTAAAGTTTTTTTCATAATACGCGAATACCCTTTCTGAGAATGCCTTTCTGAGTAAAAAAGGCCGCCGTCCGCTGATCCGCAGACCCAGCGTGCGGCAGCCCTGTCTGTGTCGATGAAACAGGAAACAGTCTCCCTTCATCTGTTACAGGCCGAGGCCTTTGCATACGTTGGTCATAAAGTCCTGTACGTTGGTTACAATTCCCTTGGCGGTCAGACTGCCCCGGTCGCCCAGCTTGTTGGCGGCGAACTCCGACGTGTCTACCATGTAGAAGTAGACCGGTCTGACGGTGCCGTCAGGGAGAACCCGGTAGGTCGGCGTCATATTGCCCGTGGCGATGGTATGCAGCACGGTGGCCATTCCGATGACCGTCGTAGCCTTCCGCACATGGGAACGAATGGTGTCCTGCCCCACATAAGTATGCTCATAGACCTCCGGCAACGGTCCGTCATCGCGGATGGATCCGTTCAGGACGAACGGCACGTCGTTCTTGACGCAGGCGTGGATGATGCCGTCGTGAATCCCTTCCTTTTCGATGAAGGCCGGGATCGAGCCGTGGGTGTTGATGCAGTTGATGGTGTCCAGATGGTTATAGTGGCCGTCCGGATGCGGCATCTGGTTGCGGATATCCATGCCCAGAGCGGTGCCCAGATAGCCTCCCTCCAGATCGTGGGTGGCCAGAGCGTTTCCCGCCAGCAAAGCGCTGACATAGCCGTTTTCCACCAACTTGGCGAAGCACTCTCTGGCTCCGGCGTCAAAGGAGCATGCAGGGCCCAGGACCCACACGACGTACCCGCCGTGGGTCCGCTCGTACTGCAACAGCTCGATCAGCTGCTTGTAATCGCAGCTGAAGCCTGTCTCGCGGCTTCTGCTCTGGCGGAAGCCGAAGGTCGCCGCCTTGGCCTGCTCGCCCTTTTCAAAGCAGTCGGCGTGAACGTAAATGCCTTCTTCACAATCCTCGGTCCGTCCGACCACCACCTGGTCGCCCTGCTTCAGGTTTCGGAATTCTCTCACGTGGATTTTTCCGTTTTCAAAGACAGGCACGCAGTCCATGCGGCTGTCCTCGGCCAGATACCACTTTCCGCCCACTTTAAAGTATTCCGGAAAGATGGAGGTGGCGTGGAAGCCCTTCGGCGCGGCCTTGTCCACCGGCGCCGCTTCCAGCTTGGCGTTGGGCGCCTTGGCGAACTTCTCCTGAGAGAAGTCCGGTTCTATATATTTCGGTAATGTAAACATACTTTCTTCTCTTTTCTGTCTTAGCGGTTGTGATGCTTGCTTTTCTGTCTCAACGCTTACCCGCGGTTCGCCTCAATCCTGTCTACGCCCATGTATTTTCTCAGAGCCTCCGGAATCACCACACTGCCGTCCGCCTGCTGATAGTTTTCCAGAATGGCCGCGGTGGTTCTGCCCGCCGCCAGGCCGGAGCCGTTGAGGGTGTGTACGAATTCAGGCTTTCCCTTCTCTCTCCGGAACCGGATGCCCGCTCTTCTCGCCTGGAAATCCTCAAAGTTGCTGCAGGAGGAGATCTCCACGTATCTGCCGTAGCTCGGCATCCAAACCTCGATGTCGTAGGTCATGGCAGAGGAGAATCCCAGATCTCCGGAGCTGAGTCTGACCACTCTGTATGGGAGTTCCAGCCTCTTCAAAACTTCCTCTGCGTCGGCGGTCAGCTTTTCCAGCTCCTCGTAGGAAGTCTCCGGCTTTACGAATTTGACCAGCTCCACTTTGTTGAACTGGTGCTGCCGGATCAGACCTCGGGTGTCTCTGCCCGCGGAACCGGCCTCGGCTCGGAAGCAAGGGGTGTACGCGGTGTAGTAGACCGGGAGCTCCGCCTCATCCATGATCTCGTTGGCCCGCAGATTGGTCACGGGAACCTCCGCCGTCGGGATCAGGAAGAAATCCTTCTGCGGCACGTAGAACATATCCTCTTCAAACTTCGGCAACTGGCCGGTGCCCGTCATAGCGGCCCGGTTTACCATGAACGGCGGCAGAATCTCCTTGTAATCCTGGTCGATGGTGTGCAGGTCCAGCATGAAGTTGATGACGGCTCTTTCCAGTCTAGCGCCCAGTCCCTTGTATACGGTAAATCTCGTGCCGGAGATCTTGGCCGCTCTTTCAAAGTCCAGAATATCCAGATCTTCGCCGATATCCCAGTGGGCCTTCGGCTCAAAATCAAAGGACGTCGGCTCCCGGAACTTTCTCAGCTCCACGTTGGCACTGTCATCCTCGCCGTACTGTACATCTTTATATGGGGTGTTGGGAACGCCCAGAATGGCAGAGCGCAGATTTTCCTCAATCTCGGAAAGTCTGCCGTCCAGCTCTTTGATCCTGCCGGACAGTTCTTTCATCTCCGCCATGATGGCCGTCGTGTCTTCTCCGGCCTTCTTCAGCTTCGGGATCTCTCTGGACACGGTGTTCTGCTTATTCTTCATCGCTTCCACTTCGGCCAGCACTTCCCGCCGTTTCTCGTCCAGCTCTTTGACCAGGCCGATGCCGTAATCCCCTTTGCCCCTGAATTCCACTCTGGCTTTGACGCCTTCAAAGTCTTCTCTGATTCTCTTGATATCTAACATTTCTTTCTTTCGCCTCCCTAACTATAATAAGTTCTTCTTATATCTGACATACAAATTGCTCAGCTCTGTGGTCTTTCTCTGCATTTCCAGCTGCAACTCTGACGCCAGGTCGTACTCTCCCTCGTCCAGGGCCGCCTTGGCTCTGGTCAAGAGGCACTTCTCCGTGATGGTGTCCTTGGCAATCTCGTGCCTGATGCGATCGATCTCCAGCCAGTTCTTGATGTCATAGTCGGAGAAATCGTCCTGGCTGTGAGCGCGCCTGCAGCCCCTGATGAACTCCATGGTCTGCGGAATGATCCTGTCATGAAGCTCTGTCTTCCACTGGGACAGGGTCTGCTCACGGTAGGAAGCCAGCACGATATCCGGCATAACGTCCCCTGCCTTCAGGATTTCCAGTCTTTCAGGATACAGGTCAAAGGCCTTTAGGTTTTCCCACACCGTGGCAGGGGCCTTTCCGAACAGATGCTCCCGCTCTTCCTCGGTGAAGTCCTCGAAAACATCGTCCTCGCTGCGGTACTCTCTCTCTGTCTCCAGATAGAAGTCCTCTTCTCCCCGCTTCTTGGACAGGGACTTTTCCAGCTCCGCCGGCGTCTTCCCGGTGGTCAGGACCGCTTTGATGCCGTCCAGGATCGCCATATAGGAGGCCGCAAGAACCAGGTAAGTGTTGCTCTTCGGATTCGGCGCTCTCAGCTCGAAACGGGTGGACATCGGACTCTTCGGATCCCGGATCAGGCCTACCAGCACGGTCCTGTTTCTGGACGGCTCGTCCACGGCTCTGCCCAGGGATGTCACGATGCAGACCGGCGCCTCATAGCCGGGCTTCAGCCGGTTGAAGGAATCATTGGAGGAACTGACGAAAGGATTGATGACCTCGTAGTTCTTCAGGATGCCCATCAAAGCGCCGTAGCCCAGCGGGTTCATGAAGTCCTTCGAGAAATCCGCCGGCGCGAACAGGCTGACCGTCCTGCCGTTTTTCAGTTTGGCCGCCAGCCCCAGGTGGGTGTGCTCGCCGCTGCCTGCAACGCCCTCAAAAGGCTTGGCCATGAAGGTCACGTCCAGACCGTATCTGGTGAAGATATCCCGGACCACGTATTTCACCTGGTTCTCGTTGTCGGCGGCCTGCATGGCATCTGCATACTTCCAGTCGATCTCCAGCTGCTCCATGACATGGTCGTAGTGGCCGGTATTTCCCATCTTGGCCTTGACACCGCCGACCTCTTTGTGGCCCATTTCCACCTCAAAGCCGTATTTATCCAGGATCGTCAGCGTTTCTTCCAGGGCAGTCCGCACCTCACCGTAGGTCCGCTTCCAGTACTGTTCTTTCAGCACCTGGGCGGTGAACAGCTGCTCCCGGTCGCCTTTGTCGTCCGGTGTCTTGACCCAGAATTCCAGCTCCGTGGCGCTGGTGATGACCAGCTCCTCGATGTCCTCCACGCTGTCGATGCCTTTGATGTGCTCAAAGATGTAGGGGTGCTCCTTCAGCTCCTTGAGCAGCTCGCTCTTAAAAAACCGCAGCGCGTCTCTGAGGATGACCCGGGATCCTACCTCGAAATGATCGTTGTGGACCAGGAAAGAAGGGATCCGCAGGGTACCGACGGGAAGGCCCGTCCGAAAGCCTATGTTGCGGAAATTGTAGTCCACGTACCAATGGACGCTGAGGTCCGGAATGATGTCCACCTTGGCGTTATTCAGTTCCGCGATCTTGGGCAGGGCAACGCTGGAGCCGTCGGTCTGTACCCCGCAGGTCAGAATCTTGTCGATATCCTCCAGGAACGCCTTGACCGGAATTTTTTCATCTGTATCGTGACCGCCGATGTCGATGCCCACCAGTGAGACGAACTTGACCTCCGGGTGCTCCTCTAAAACTTTGGTGATTTCTTTGGCAGAATGTTTATCCGCCGGTATTCTGAACAACATTTTGTCTAAGTCGAAGTCCAGCATATTGCCCTCCTTTGTTCTGTTTTTTTTGTTCTTCAATTTAACGGCTTTTGGGACATTGCATTAACCACGCGAATGTCCCAAATATGCCTTCTATTTATTTAATTATACTGAGTAACCAGTCATCGCTGAGTATGCAATCATCGCGCTGAGAGAATCAGGATCAGCTCAGCTTCTTCAGAGCGGCTTCCAGTTCCTCCATATACTCGCCGTACTTGGCCCAGTCGCCGTCTTTCAGAGCTTCCTGCGCATTGTCGTAGGCCTCAGACGCCTTTTGGATCAGGTCAGCCGTGGACTCGACCTGTTCTTCGGTTTCGTTTCCGCTTTCGCTGGTCTGCGTCTGGGTGTTTTCTCCGCTGGTCCCTTCCCCGAACAAAGAGTCCAGCGCCTCGCCCAGCGTAGGTTCGTAGGCGATCTTGTCGTCATAGACCACGATCACGCGCTTGACCTCCGGAATCGCGGAGTTCTCCGCTTCCAGATAGACCGGCTCCACATACAGCAGAGAGGACTCGATCGGAATGACGAAGAGGTTGCCCCTCTTATAGGAGGAACCCTTGGAGCTCCACAGGGTGAAGTCGCTGGAGATCTCCGTATTCTGGTTGATCTGAGCCTCCACCTGCATCGGACCGTAGATGGTCTTGCTCTTCGGGAACTGATACAGAATCAGTTCTCCGTAATGGTCGCCGTCGTTTCTGGCCACCATCAGCGCCGTCATGTTCTGTTTCGATTTCGGCGTGTACGGAATGGAATTGATGAATTCCGCCTCCGTCTCGCCCGGCAGCTTCACAACGTAGTAGTTCGGCTCCATGACCTGCTGTTCTGTGCCGTAGATCTCGTTGGCAATATCCCACACGTCCTCGTTTTGGTAGAACACCTTCACGTCCTCCATGTGGTAACGGCTGTATACGTTTGCCTGGATCTCGAACAGCGTGTTCGGATATCTGATATGAGCCTGCAGGCTTTCCGGCATCTGGTCGATGGTCTTGAACAGCTTCGGATAGATCTTCTGGAAAGTCATGGCGATCGGGTCATCCTCGTCTACGATGTAGAAATCGGTCGTTCCGTTATAGGCGTCGACGACGACCTTCACGGAGTTCCTGATATAGTTGGTCCCACCGGTCTTGCCGTCATACGGTTCGGAGTACGGATAGTAGGAGCTGGTGGTGTATGCGTCCATCATCCAGTAGATCTTTCCGTCCGCCACAACCGTGTACGGATCCGATTCATAGCTGAGATACGGCATGATCTTCTGTACCCGCTCTACCACGTCACGGTTGATGATGATCTTGGAGTCGCTCTTGATGTTGGAGGAGACCAGAATCTTCAGGCTGCGTTCTTTGATGGAGAACAGGATCCGGTTAAACAGGTTCAGCTTAATGCCCGCAGTACCCTCGTATTGGGTGTACTTGTTGGAGCTGCCCTCCGGATAGTCAAACTCGTCCTCACTGGTATTGACCAGAATGTAGTCGTCCGAAAGCTCGCCGAAGTAAATCTCAGGCCGGTCTACCGTGATTTCTTCCACGGAGGATTCCGGCGGAATATTTTTGATCAGCACGTCCGGCTGTCCGCTGGCTGTCACAGAGTCTACGCGGGACAGGGTGATGCCGTAGCCGTGGGTGTATTTCAAATGCCGGTTGAGCCAGGTCTGGTTGATCTTCTCCTCGTCGATCTCTCTGGTGGAAAGATAAGTCTGGGTCAGTTCCCCGTCGATCACATATCTGTCCACGTCCACGTCGTTGAACTTGTAGTACTGACGGATACTCTGGGTCTGGTTGTAGAAGGTGTTGACCGGCTGGTAATCGTTGATCCGGATGTTGTTGATGGTCTCCGGATTGCTGACGATGTCCTCGCTGGTCAGGTCATTGTCCGCCGCAAAGGATTTCTCCTCGACATCTTCCAGCTGATATGCATACTGGGTGTACTCGATGTTCCGCTCCAGATACTGTTCTTCTTTGTTGATCTCGTCCGGAGATACGATGTAGTTCTGTACCAGATATCCGGCGCCGGTGCCTGCGGCGCCGACGATGATCATGATGACCGGAATGGTCAGGATCTTCTTGAACTGTTTCTTATGAATATGGTGAACCACGGTCACGGCGCCGATCAGGGCCAGCACGGCCAATGCTCTGTAAATCCACAGGGTGATGTTGACGTCCGTGAAGCCTGCGCCGTAAACAGCGCCGGTGTGGGCATGAAGCAGGTCAAACTGCTTCAGCACGAAGTTCAGAGCGATCATGACGAAGAAGATGACGCCCAGCAGGGACAGCTGTCCGCTGGCAATGTTCATCAGCTGCCGGAAGTTGTTGTCGTCCAGCTGCGGTCTCGGCTTTTTCGGCTGGGCTTTGGACGGGCCCTTCTTTCCGAAAGCTCCGAAAACCTTGTCAAACGGATTGTTTCCGCCCATGCCCTCAAATGGGTTTCCGCCGCCGGAATATCTCTCCTCGTCGTCGTCAAAGGCGGGGCCGGCAGGCTCAGCCTCATCGTCGTGTTCAAAGATGTCCGGGCTGTGCATGGTAATCAGGATCGTGTAATAAATCACGGTAACGATAATCAGCAGCAGCACGACGCCGATGAACATTTCGTTGAGTTGCTTCAGGAAATCCAGTCTAAAGATGTAGAACGAAATGTCCAGATGGAACAGCGGGTCTTTGATGTCGAAGTCCGACGCATTGGCGAACTGCAAAATTTCGAACCACAGGTTGGTCACCGCGTAGAAGGCGATCACCAGGCCAAATACCACGGAAATAATGCCGGTATATCGGTTCAGCCGTTTCATGTCCGTCTCCTCGTGGGAAGCAATCTTCTTGAAATAGCCTTTTTTCAGCTGTTTCAAGTATATGTTGACCAGAAGTGTCAGGATGACGAAAACGGGTATCCCCACTTTCAGCTCCGTGAACAGCTGCGTAAAAAATACGCTGACATATCCCATTTCTTTGAACCATAGCCAATCGGTGATGAAGTCGATCAGTAACAGGAACAGAGCGACAATGATCACAATGAACATCACGATCACGCTAAGGCGTCTTTGCCCTTTTGTATTGCCTTTACTCAATTTTTCTCCTCCTAAATTTTCTTGACGGCTACGATCTTCATAGCCTTCTCATTCGGCTCTATGTACACGATATGCTCTTCTATCTGCTCTTTTTGTTTGCTGTCTACAATGGTGACGGATGTCCGCACATAAAAGCCAGTGTTCCCCACCCGGATCTCTCCGATGGCAAGGCGGTTCATGCCGTATTCTAAATTCTCGTCTCCTTCCAGACTCTCGATCTCCTCGTAGAAGTCCGACGTTTCATCGACTACGTTCAGAACCTTGTTGTTTTTTCCATTTATTTTATCTATCCATGATGAATAGTACTGGACCAGCGTTTCGACCAGCTCCCGGCCGTAGGTCACGTCTGTGCCGTCCTCGGTATACCACGGCTGATCGATAAAGGTGTAGGCACTGCCGAGATCCTCAAACCCGTAGTCTTCGCCGTCCGCAAAGGTCAACGTCTGATCCTCCTCGATCAGCGCGATGTTCTCTCCTTTGCCCTCCTGCTCCGCGATCAAAGCCGCCAGCGGGCCTTCCTCTTCTTCCTGCGGTTCGGCCGCCGGCTCTTGCTCCTCGGCGTCCTCTTTTCCGCTGAAAAGATCCATAACGCTGCCGTAGGCTTTGTTGATGACCTTGGCCGCCTCTGACTGCGGTGCAAAGTACTGGATGCCGATGACCACCAGCTCCGCCGCCACCAGGACACACAGGATGATGGCGATGACCTTCAGCGCCTTCCCTTTCTTAGGGCTTTCCTCAGAATCATCATCATCGCCAAACACATCATCAAAGGTAAGTTTACGTTCTTCTTTTTTTTCTTCTTCCTTTTCCTCTCTGGGGGGACAGGACTCCCTGCTTTCGGCCGCTTTTCCGGCTGTCTCTCCGGCGTCGGCTCCTCCCTTTGCTCCGGCCTCGGCGTCAGCCGTCGTCTCTGTCTTCGCATTCTCTGTCTGTGGCGTCTCTGCCCTCGCCGTCCCTGTTTCTGTCGCCGGCTTTCCTGTCTCCGTGCCGGCCGCCGCTGCAGTCTTTTCCTGACGCGGCCCGGCAGGCTCATCTTCCGCTTCGACGACTATGCCCTTTGGCGTTTCGGACAGGGCTACCCCCACAAACTCCACGGCCACTTCTTCTTTTTTACTGGGGGGATTCTCCGGCTGTCCACCGGCCTCCTGGCCTTCGGCCGCACCGCCGGTTCCCGGGCCTTCGTCCCTGCCGCCGGCTGCCATTTCTGCCTTTTCCAGCAATTCAGCCATGACCTGTTCCGGGCTGCGCCCGTCTCCCGTTCCGTCTTCTTCCGGTGCTTCCTCAGATTCCACACCGTTTCTCAGCTTTTCATATTCCCGATCCAGCATGGCCTGCAGGGCTTCGTTTTTCTTGTTATAGGTATAGAACTCCGTCCTGGTTTCTCTGTGGCCCAGGATTTTCGTCGGTTCGTCATTATCCACGCCGTTTCCGGAATCCAGGCTGCCCATGTCGGCAAAAATGGCATCCTCCAAAGCGGCTTCTCCACCGGCTTTCGCCGCGCCGTCTTCTGCCTCCTGGCTCTCTGTCTTCGAGGTTCCGTAAACGTCTCTCCGCTTTTCTTCTAAAACGGAGGACCAGTTGAAATCCACATCTTCTGTCTTTTTCCTGGCAGTAGGATATCCGTCCAGGTCCCAGTTAAATTCTTCTATGTGAAATTTCCGCTTCGGCCGCTCTTCCGGCTGCTCCGGCGCCTGGGTCGTCCGCGGTGTCTCCTGCGGCTCATCTCTCCGGAAGGCCGGCACGAAATCCTCTGCGACCTTTGTCCCGCAGTTGCTGCAGAACTTGTCGCCTGCATCTAATTGCTTCCCGCATTTCTTACAATACATAACTGCCTCCTGCTTACATCTATTCCCTGATCTGGTCGTTTAATTCCTCCAGTGTGTAATACGTTCCCTTTTTTGACACGGCACAGTCCCTGCTGAAGTATTTCCTCACGGCCTGTACTGTGTTTTCTCCGCTCTTTTCTTCGCCGGTTCCTTCTTCTTTTTCTTTCGCTTCTTCCGGTTTCTCTGTCACCGGCTCGGCTCTATCCCGGGTCTCGGACGAAGCAAAACCAACAGCCGCAGCCTCCGCACCGTCGGTACCTTCGGCCGGACTCCCTTTGATGGCCGGCTCTGCTGCCCCCGGATTGTCGTCTCCCCCTGACGGACCGCAGACGTCCTGGCACTTCGTGTCCTCCATGGCTTCGACGACTCTCGGCCGTGCGTCGGCGCCGACTCTGTTGTCTATGTACACCACGCCGTTTTGCTTATCGTTGATGCTGCTGACGGTGGTATTGATCTGTGTCACGGTGTCGTTGATCTGGGAAAGGAGTTCCCGTTTCTTCCGGCTGGCGCGAACCATGCGCGCAACAACATAGATCGCTACCGCGACCACGATGATGATAAAGGCAATCTGTATTTCTTCCTGGTAATCCCATATGAATTCCGCCAGTCTACCGAACACGTTCATCCACGTTTCCTCCTAGTGCATTTCATTTTATTATACAATAAATCTGTCTGCTTGGCAAATCGAAATGGGCGTTTTTTATCCATTTTGTGAAATTCCGAGATAGAGACGGATAAAAATGGGAAGAGAAAAGAGCCGATCCCGGCTGCTGTTGGCTCCCGTTATCAGCTCTCTCTTCGCTCCGTTTCCGTCCTGGTACCTGATCTAGTACTCGTCCTTGTCGGATCTGTTCCAGTTGCTTGCCTTGTCGCAGTCCTTCTGGCTGTTCTTCTTGCAGTTGTTCTGCTTGTTCTTGCTCTGGTTTTTCTGATTGTTTTTCTTATCCATTTTTCATCCCTCCTCGCATTACATAGTGTGTGCAGAGCGGCACGGAATATGATTGGAAAAAGTTGTGCAGGCGCGGCGGCGGGCTGGCGATGTGGCGTGACCGGCAGCAGTTTTGATGCGGCCTGGGTAGCAGTTTGACACGGTCAAATACCAGTCTTGACACGGCAGAAACTATCTTTGACGCGGAAGATGACTGCAAAGCTCAGTTTCAGCAGTGTTGCGGTCATTTTCTTTTTTTAAAACCAGTGGCTTTTGACCGCAAAGCGATGAATTGACAGGTGTGCAGTCAAATATGCCGGGAATATACTCAGCTTTTATCAAAATCTACCCGACAATCGTCTTCGGCATGACCGCAAACTGCCTTAATTCAGCCTTTGCAGTCAAAAAAATCCCTATCGTCAGGAATAGATTTGACCGCAGCCTGCAGATTTTGATTGACTGCAGTCATTTTATGTTTCCCGGCATTTTGGATTATAACCGCACGCCCCCGATTTTCTGCTTTTGCAGTCATCTACCTCGTCAGCGTTCAAGCCATAGGCGAAGATTTCCGGCCGCGGCCCCGGATTCGCTTTACTTTTTCACTGCGCTGTACTACAATAGTAGATAACTTTGGGGCAGAGGAGTTTAGAGAGAAGATATTCAGAAAAGGATAAAAGTGCGAGCCATGCTGAACAATTTGATTTTTTGCCTCAACGCGACGATTCCCATCTTCCTGCTGATGATCCTGGGTCTGGTCTTTATGAAGCTGCATATTTTTGACGAGGTCTTTGTCAAGAAGATGAACGCCTTCGTGTTCAAGATCGCCCTGCCTGTGCTGGTCTTTTACGATCTGTGCAGAGAGGACTTCTATGCGGTCTGGGACACGAAGTACGTGCTTTACTGTTTCTTCGCCACAGCACTGTCCATGGCTTTGGTCACGGCGATTTCGTTCCTGCTGCGTGACAAGTCTGTACAGGGAGAATTCATTCAGGTTTCTTACCGCAGCAGCGCGGCCATCATGGGTATCGCTCTGGTGCAGAACCTCTACGGTGACGCCGGCATGACGCCGCTGATGATCATCGGCTCCGTACCTCTTTACAATATCTTCGCGGTCATCGTCCTTGCCGTATTCCGGCCGGAACAGCCTGGAAGCCACGCCCCGTCGGGGTCATTTGCCCCGCAGGATTCGGGGACTTCGCCGGAGCGCAAGCCGGCGGCTGACGCCGCGCCTAACCGGAAGCAGCTGGCTGACACGGCAAAGAGCGTGGTGACCAACCCGATTCTGCTGGGTGTTCTGGCAGGTCTGGGCTGGGCGCTGCTGCAGCTGCCTCTGCCGCTTATCGCCGACAAAACACTGGAAAGCGTGGCGCGGGTGGCAACGCCGCTGGGACTCATGGCTGTGGGCGCTACCTTTGACATCAAAAAAGCCCTTTCGGGCATCAAGACCGCCGGGCTAAGCACTTTCATCAAACTGATTGGATTAGGCTGCGTTTTTATTCCTGTGGCCGCAGCGCTGGGATTCCGCGGCGACAAGCTTGCCGCCGCCCTGATCATGTGCGGTTCGCCTACCACAGTCAGTTGCTATATCATGGCCAAGAACATGGGGCACGACGGCACATTGACCAGCAGCACCATCATGCTGACTACTTTTTTCAGCGCCTTCACGCTGACCGGCTGGCTATTCCTGCTGAAGAGCCTGGGCCTGCTGTAGACGCCGGGCGCCGCTGGATACGGCCGGATGCCGCTGCCCACGACCAGGCGTTTTCCAAATCTGCCGAAACGTTTTCATACGGAAAACAAAATCACCCAAATGGAAAACCATCCGCCTGCGGGCGCCGCTGGATACG
>CAZGED010000019.1:10558-16005 GCA_964525085.1 uncultured Senimuribacter sp. | reverse complement strand
TCCAATATGCTCCAATCCACGGCGGCGGCGGCGGAGCAGGGCTCTTCTGCGCAGCGGGCTTTCCACCCCAGCCGGGGCACGACGGATTCCGCGGCCTGATTCTGGAAAAAACACACCGCCCCGGCACCAAACTGCTCATGAGTGGCGGCGGCCAATGCAATATCACCCACAGTGGCTCCATCAAAGATTTTATCCCCCGCTACGGCAAAAACGGCGGCAAAGTCAGAAGCTGCCTTTACAGATACAACAACCTCCACCTGCAGGCCTTCCTACAGAAAAACGGCGTAAAAACCGTGACTCGCGAGGACGGCAAAGTCTTCCCCCAGTCCATGGACGCGCGCCAGATCCGCGATATGCTCCTGAGCCGGGCCGGTCAAAACGGCTTCCGCCTCCGCACAGACGCCAAGGTTACCGGCGTTTCCCGGAGGCCCGACAGTCTCTGGCAGGTCACCTGTGATCAAAGGGTGTCCGTCGGGCGCTGTCTCGTCGTCGCCAGCGGCGGCTGTTCCTACCCTGCTTCCGGCTCCGACGGCGGCTTTTTTAACGTGCTGCGCCGTGATCTGGATCTGGCCGTGACCCAGTTGCGCCCTGCCCTGACGCCGGTCAATGTCTGCGGCTATCCGTACAGAGCTCTGGCCGGTATCGGACTGCAGAACGTCCAGCTGACTGTATGGCGTCAGGAAAAGAAGACCGCTGAGGCTGTGGGGAGCCTGCTCTTCACCCATGAAACTTTTTCCGGCCCATTAATTTTAAATATTTCCAAAAACATTGTAAATAATGACAGAATTATGTTAAACTATATATATCCATGTGATAAAATATTAGCATTGGATAAAATAGTCCATGGAATGAAGACGAGCCGGATGCAGCCGCAGAATCTGCTGCCGGAGCTCTTCGGTCTGCCGAAATCGCTGATACAGGCCATTTTGGCTCAGACCGGCGAAAAGCCAAAGGTCATCGCGGCGCGGCTGACAGAGGACAGCTTTACCGTGGAGAGCCTGGCCGGATTTTCCAAGGCCATGGTCACATCCGGCGGCGTCGCTCTTTCAGAGATTGATCCCAAAACCATGGAAAGCCGCAGATACCCCGGACTGTTCGTCATCGGCGAAGCTCTGGATATCGACGGCGAGACCGGCGGCTACAATCTGCAGTTCGCCTACGCCAGCGCACGGACCGCAGGACTGGCCGCGGCAGAAAAGCTGGCAAAAATATAAAATCACAGAGATAAACAGAAGGGGTAAATCATGAACTTTAAGAAACAACGTAATCAAAAACTAAGCTTTGCACTGATCCTGGCACTGCTGTTGTCTTGTTTTCCCTTTGACAGCGTTTTCGCCGTCAAGAGCGAAGTGGATTCGCCTTCCCAGGTGACCAGTTTCAGCTCAAGCTCCACCTCGGGAGGCGACTACTGCAAAGCTGCGGTCAAAGACGGAAAACTCGAGCTGAAATTCAAGACCATGATTCCGGCCTGCGAATTCAGGATCGCCCTTTACAGCCCGAAGACGAAATATCTGGATCTCAACACATACCTGCCCGCCGAGGACATGGGCGTTTCCTCCACAGGAAGAAAGATGACCGGATTTGAGTATGTTCTCGATCTCTCAAAGCAGGATGTCCCAGACGGAGACTACTTCCTGTACATCTCCCGCATCGAGAATCCCGGCGATGCCTATGAAAAATCTCCCAGCAGCGGAGCTTTGTACAATAATATGGTCCTCCGCGTCCAGAGCGGCACGCCGAAGATCCTGAGGTACAACGACGTCATCACCGAGAATAAACGGGTGCAGGCCATCGGAGCCGATTACGACCCTTCCTGGTATCTGGACGAATACCTGGAGGATATTCGATTCACCCTGAAAACTCCGGGCACGGACGTTTACGAGGACATGAGCAGCTACAAGATCAGCTTCATGCGTTCCATGTCCGACAAGATCACGGCGGGCGCGTCCGGCGACTATGACAAGCTGCTGAAGCTGTACGAATATGTGACCGGCGAATTTTACTACGATTCCGTCGCGTTCTCTACCCATTCCTACCAATATGCGAACCCTTACAACAATCTGTACAACCACGTAAATAAGATCGCCAGTCCCAACAGTGATAATCAGGGCCGGGTAGCGACCACCTGCCAGGGCTTTTCCGCCATTTTCCTTGCGCTGGCCAGAGCTCAGGGAATTCCTACCAGGTTTGTGTTCGGCCACCGCGCCACATCTCCGCTCAACAGTTGGGAAACGGAACAAAACATCGGCGTCAAGGATCACTGGTGGGTGGAATCCTACGTGAACGGCCGGTGGATCTTTATCGACCCGACCATCGGAACCAACAACAAGTGGAATAAGAATACCGGCGTCTGGCAGTATTTTGGCCTTACCAACTATACTTATTTTGATCCGTCCCAGGAACAGATCGCCGTCTCCCACATCTACCATAATATCTATCCTGATAAGCGTTACGGCTATCTGATCACCGACGCCGGCGAGATCGCCACCATCAGCGCATTCCTGGAACAAAAGTCAGACGGCACGAAAAATGGCCTGATCATGAACGACAACTATCAAAAAGATGACCTGAAAACATGGGGCGACGGATGGAAGGCCCACTTCATGGGCAACGGCTACGGCAATACGACCCACATTCAGTGGAGCAACAAGGGCTTCACCGGTCTGGCCGATTTTTCCGGCATGAAGAAGCTGCGTGTATTCTCTATGCACCACAACCAACTGGATTCCGTAGATCTGTCCGGCTGTAGCAGCCTTGAAAGCGTCTATCTGTACAACAACGCGCTGACAGAGGTGGATCTGTCCGGCTGCAAGAGCCTGCAGTACGCTGGCGTTACAACAGATAATCATCTGCAGGAGGCCAAACTGTACGCCAACAACAAGAACATCACCATCACCGCTGGCGACAACGGTGTATTCCAGTTCAAATACGACGCGTCAAAGGAGAAGGAAGTGGAAGTGCGTTCCAAGCCGAACATCGGCTACAAAGTGCAGGGCATCTACAACGGAAGCGGTCAAAAGGTATCGTCCGCCAAAACCTTTTACATGAATCCTGGCTCATACAGCTACGAGATCCGGTTTCAGTTGGATCCCGGCAGCTATCAGTACTACCTGTACGAAGGCAGGAACGGTTCTGCCATCAAGCCGTACACCAAAGCCGCCCAGAAGCGTCTGAAGGCGCTGGGATACTACGATGGAACCATCGACGGCGTCTATGACGGCGAAATGACCGACATCGTGAAGATCTACCAGAGGGTCAACGGCATCGAAGCGACGGGAGCCATAGCGTCAAAGACCTGGGCCAGCCTCTTCAGCACAAACGGACTGAAACGGCCTTCCGACGAGATCATACAGCAGATCACCGATATCAACAATACGGTTCTTGAGGGTGAAGCGGAAGCTTCCAAGGGCAAAGTCGTCCTGACCTGGACCAGGATTGAGGACGATACGATCACCACAGAGCCGTCCGGCTATCAGATCTGGAAATCGACTACCCAGACTGACGGCTTCAAGAAAATCGGTTCCACCAAGAACCTGAAGTTCACCAACAAGTCAAATCTCAAGAAAGGAACCAAGTATTACTACAAGCTTCGCCCATACAAGACCATCAGCGGAAGGACCTACTACGGCCAGTGGACCCAGTTGGAGGTCAAGGCAAAATAGACGGGGATAACTTAAAAAGGTGCTGACGGCAAATCAGCACCTTTTCTAATTCTTTTCTAATTCTTTTTTAATCTCTTTCTTCCAATCCCTTTGTTGATCGTTTCTATTCCTCTGGCTCTCCGCAGTCGTCCAGATCGACCGGCACGATGATGTTCTTCGCGTCCTCCAGCCTGCCTTCCGGCACGTAGAGGTCGATACCGCTGACTGTACTCAGACCGGTGAAGATCTCAACATAGTTGCCGGCGCCCTCATACTTCCGGATGCACGGGATGCCCTCGCCTCTCAGCTTAGACTCCAGAATATCCGCCTGCAGGTTGTCCGTGACGGTACAGAGATACACGCCGTCGCGCCAGGCGTTCTTCTTTTCTTTCTTTCCAAACATGATGATATGACCTTATTATACGGCCTTCGTCCGGATCTCTTCCGTCAGCTTCGCCACAAACTCGTCCACAGACATGGCGCCCAGCTCTCCAACCTTGGTAGAGCGCACGGACACAGTACCTGCTTTCTGCTCCCTTTCTCCGATGACGCAGATGTAGGAAACTCTCTCGTTTCTGGCCTCTCTCAGCTTGTAGCCGATCTTTTCGTTTCTCACATCAAGCTCTACCCGCAGGCCGGCCTCTTCACACTTAGCGGCTACCTCTCTCGCGTAGTCGGAGAAGGAATCTGCCACAGTCAGAAGCTTCACCTGTACCGGAGCCAGCCACAGCGGGAACTTGCCCGCAAAGTGCTCGGTCAGGATACCGATGAATCTTTCGATCGAGCCGAAGATAACCCGGTGGATCATGATCGGTCTGTGCTTTTCATTGTCAGAGCCCACGTAGGTCAGGTCGAATCTCTGCGGCATCTGCATATCCAGCTGGATCGTACCGCACTGCCAGGTTCTTCCGATGGAATCCTCCAGATGGAAGTCCAGCTTCGGTCCATAGAACGCGCCGTCGCCCTCGTTTACCACATAAGGCACGCCGATCTCTTCCATAGCCGCTCTCAGCGCATTTTCAGCCATTTCCCATTCTTCATCTGTTCCCATGGAGTCCTCCGGTCTGGTGGACAACTCGATGTGGTATTTGAAGCCGAACATGCTGTAAACGTCGTCGATGAATTTGGCTACGCCGACGATCTCATCCTTGACCTGTTCCGGCAGCATGAAGATGTGGGCATCGTCCTGGGTAAAGGTCCGCACTCTCATCAGTCCGTGAAGCGCACCAGACAGCTCGTGTCTGTGCACCTGTCCCAGTTCTCCCATTCTGATCGGGAAGTCTCTGTAGGACCACATTCTCCGTTTGTAGCAGAGCATGGCGCCCGGGCAGTTCATCGGCTTGATGGCGTAATCGGCGTCGTCGATCTTGGTGAAATACATGTTGTCCTTATAGTGATCCCAGTGTCCGGAGGTCCGCCACAGCTGCTCGTTTAAGATCAACGGCGTCTTAATCTCCTGGTAGCCTCTCTTGCGGTGCTCCTGACGCCAGAAGTTTTCCAGCTCATTTCTGATGATCATACCCTTCGGCAGGAAGAACGGGAAGCCCGGACCCTCTTCAAAGATAGCAAACAGATCCATCTCCTTGCCGATCTTGCGGTGGTCTCTCTTCTTGGCCTCTTCCAGCCTGTTGATATATTCGTCCAGTTCTTCCTGGCTCGGGAAACAGGTGCCGTAGATTCTCTGCAGCATCTTGTTATGCTCGTCACCTCTCCAGTAAGCGCCGGCTACGCTCATCAGCTTGACGGCTTTGATCTGTCCGGTGGATTCCATATGCGGTCCGGCGCAGAGGTCCACAAAGTCTCCCT
>CAZGED010000019.1:0-10548 GCA_964525085.1 uncultured Senimuribacter sp. | reverse complement strand
CCTGCCGGTAAAAGGAAATGACCGCGTCCTCCGGCAGGTCGTTGATCAGCTCCACCTTGTAGTCCTCATTTCTGTCCGCCATGTATTTGACCGCTTCTTCCCTCGGAAGCTCAAACCGCTCCAACTTGTAATTGGCCTGGATGACCTTCTTCATCTCCTTCTGGATCTTCAGCAGGTCCTGATCGTTGAGCTTATGCTCCATGTCGATATCGTAGTAGAAGCCGTTGTCGATCGCAGGTCCGATGGCCAGCTTCGCGTCCGGCCAGAGATGCTTGACTGCCTGTGCCATGATGTGGGAAGTCGTATGTCTGTACTTCAGTCTGATATCGGCATCTTCAAAATTGATTTTTTCTTTCGCCATTGTTCTCTCCTTCTCTATTTCCATTTCAGTAGTAACGATTTATGACTGTGCGGCATCGGTACCGGAATCCGGCGTTTGTTCCGATTCGACATTCGGTGTCGGTGTCTGTTCCGGCTCTGTATCCTGTCCCGGCGTCTGCTCCGGCTCCGTACTCGGTTCCGTCGTCGTGTTTCCGCTTCCGTTTCCGCCTTCGTTTTCCACGTTCTCCTCAGGTTCTTCACTGTCGTCAGGACCGGTTTCCTGCTCCGGCTGCTCTTCCTCGTCCGGAACGGTCGTTTCCTCCGGAATATCCAGATCCTTCGGCGTCACGTCGGATCCGTTCAGAGTCGCCGCAATGGTACTGCTGATCGCCTGCACCGTCTCTGTCGGCTCATAGTTCTCCTGGCCGAACATTTTTTCGTGGAGCTCTATGGTATTGGTCAGCAAATCGTCGGGGAATACATAGGAAATGCTGTTGAGATATCCTCCGCTCACGTGATACGGCCAGCCCTCTCCGCTTTTGATGTTGAAGTCGACCAGTCGGGAAGCCAGTCCCAACATATCGCTGTTGGAAAGATTGGTCTTCACCTGCGGCAGCATCAGATCCAGCATGTCGTTCAGCTGGCCGATGCTCATGGTCTTCAGCTTTTCGAACACCAGAGACAGTACGGTCCGCATACGCTCGGTCCGCTTGTAGTCATCGCCTACTCCCTTTCTGATGCGTCCGTAGGAGACGGCCTGCACGCCTTCCAGGGTCTGCTCTCCGGCCTGCTCCACCAGCTGATAGGATTCCTTTCCGATGTTTTCCGCCGTCTGAATGGTGTACTTGTTCAGCTGCTGGATTTCCTCTTCCTGCACGTCTACCGTAATGCCTCCGACCGCATCCACCAGATCCGCGACGGCTTTGAAGTTGACCACGACGAACTTGCTGATGTTCAGATCCATGGCCTGGTTCAAGGACTGGATCATCATCTGAGCCCCGCCATACCGGTTGGCGTCGGTGATCTTTCCATAGGTATCCGTATCTCCGAATTTCAGGTAGGTATCGCGATAGACGCTCATCAGTTTGACTTCTCCGGTCTCCTCCTTGATGCTGAGGATCATGATGGCGTCAGCACCTGCGCCTTCGATGTTGTCCATATCCCGGCTGTCCACGCCCAGGAGAAGAATGTTGATATAGCCGTCCACGTCCACGCAGGACAGTTCCGTTTCGTCCAGCTTTACCCGATCCATCAGGCCGAGTTTGGAAAACGCGTAGCTGGCGATGCCAACGACGAGGATGATGAGAACCAGCAGTCCGATCAAAAGGCCTTTCTGCCAGCCCTTCAGCCGGCCAAACCACCGCCCGATGCGTCTGAAGATATTTCCCTCGTACCTGTTGTTCTGTGAGAAAATGTCTTTTTGATGTTTTGCCATTGATTACTCCTATTCCGGGTTTACCCTAAAACTTTCTGACTGCCCTTCCGCTTGCGCGCTTCCCGCATCTTCGCCAGAAGTTCTTCATAATAGTCTATCGCGTCCTGAATCTCTCCGTCGAACAGGAGCTTTCCCTGTTTCAGAACGATGCCTCTCTTGCAAAAGTTCTTCGCAACCTCCGTAGAATGTGTGACGAAGAGGAAGGTCACCTTCCCGTCGCCTACGATCTCATTGATCTTCTGATTGCACTTCAGACGGAAGTCTTTATCCCCTACGCTGAGGGCCTCATCGACGATGAGAATCTCCGGTCTGATGTTGGCGTTGATGGCGAATCCCAGCCTGGCTTTCATGCCGCTGGAATAGGTTCTGACCGGCTGGTCGATGTAATCTCCCAGATCCGCAAACTCGATGATATCGTCTTCCAGGCCTTTGATCTCCGCTTCGCTGATTCCCAGAAGCTGTCCGCGGAAAAAGATGTTTTCCCTGCCGGTAAACTCCGGGTCAAATCCTGCGGTCAGTTCCAGCAGAGCGCTGACCCTGCCGTCTACGAGGATCTCGCCGGAACTCGGATAGGTGACCCCGGTAATCATCTTCAAAATCGTCGACTTTCCTGCGCCGTTTCTGCCGAACAGCGCCACGCTCTCTCCCTTTTCTACCGTAAAGGACACATCGTCGATGGCTTTGTTGATCTTCGGTTTGACCTTTCTGGAAAAGATCGCCCTGAATCTCTGTTTGTCATTTTTATATAGCTTATATCGCTTCGTTACATGTTTAAATTCGATTGCTGTATTGCCCATCCTGCACCTTCCCCTCTATAACACATCAGGAATATCCTTCCGCAGCTTCCGGTAAGCCCAGACTGCCAAAAGGACCATGATGACATAAACGATGGCGAAGTTCAGCATTTCCTGCGGCGTTTCCCAGAACCACTTCTTGTAGATGAAGCAGTTGCGATACCCGTTGGCGATCAGGGTAATCGGGTTGAACAGCAGGATGTTCCGGATCCAGACCTGCTCGATGCCGTTGGCGTCGTAGATGATGCCGCTCATCCAGAACAAGGCCGTGGTCATCGCCTTGACCAGGTTGAGAAAGTCCCGGCTCATCGCGGACAGCACTCCCGCAAACAGTCCCCATGCCGTAAAGAACAGGAACATCAAAGCCATATAGAGCGGCAGCTGCAGGTAGTAGACGTCCGGCATATAGCCAAAGGCCATGAAAATCACCACCACCAGGACCATCAGCGCAAGGTGCACCGCCAGCAAAGACATACTGACAAAGGTCGGTATGGTGTCGATGGGATATTTGATCTTGGTCACCAAATAGGTATGCCGCCGCAGGCAGGCAGAGCCGCCCTGGATCATATCCCGCATGTAGAACCACGGCATCATACCGGCGATGAGCCACAGGAAAAAGGGATATCCCTCGATGGGCTTTCCGTGCCGCAGGCCGATGGAAAAGGCAAACCAGAAGACAAAAATCTGGATGGCAGGCCGGATGATGGCCCAGGCCCACCCCAGGGCAGCGCCCTTGTAGGTCTTGATGATCTCCGATTTTGCCAGCTTAAAGAGCTGTTTCCTGTATACGATATGGTCTTTCAATATCTCTTTTATCATGTGCACGTATCGTCCTCTCATCCTTTCCCGACTTTACCGCTTCGGCAGTTTGACCAGCTTATGTCCTCTGGATACATCATAGCCGTATTTCTTCTTCTTCTGTTCCAGCTTGTAGAGCAGATAATCTATGGTCTGCGGCGTATATTTTTCGATGGCAGGATAGTCCGGGAACCGGTTGATCTCCGGGAACTTCAGTCCATCCTCCGTCAAAGCCAGGTCGAAGCCGAAGTACTCCAGCTGCGGAATGTTTCTCGCCACGCTGAGCACGTCCGCCTTGACTTTTTCCCAATTCGGCAGGTAGCCTTCGATCTTTACGCCGGTATCCGGGTGACACAGGCAGGGCTTGATCTCGTTGGCTTCGATGATCTTGGCGTCATAGAACCGGCCCGTCTCGATATCGATCTTGGCAAACATGCCGCCCGCACCCATATTGTCCACCGCGCCGGTCCGCTTGGACCCGAACCGCATGTAGGCGTTGCCGATGACCGGGTTTTTCCCGTCTTTCTTGAACACGATCATCCGGATGGTATTCACGGCCCCGTCGTAGATCCTTTTGATCTCGTGATGCATGTTGATGTACTCAGTAACCAGATACTGGTTGCGCACATCCTCCAGGATGTTCCGCGCGTCCTGCAGGGTGGCCTCCTCGTGGTTCAGGTAATACTTTCCATCCTCATAGGAGAACTTATAGAACCCGTCTCCGTGGGAGCCTTCATCCGGCTTCAGCGCCAAAGCGCCCTTCTCCCGAACCAGCCTGAAAATATCTTCATATGTATTTCCATAGCCTTCCGGACAGTCCATCATCGGAATCACCTTGTTATTTCCATTTTTCAGGCTGATATGATAGTAGTACTCCGGAAAGCACTGATTGTAATCGGAGCAGATATACTTGACCGTGATCTTGTCCTCCATCCAGTGCCTGTACTTATTGTTGATATGTCTCAGCCATTTATATTCAAAATCTGAGATAAACTGCAGGTGGTTCTCCTCCGTGATCCCGTACTGGTGGAGACGGTAAGAGAGGAATCCATGTCTGGCGGCCCACAGCTTCTCTTTCAGCGTCGTGTCCTTATTGGTCAGGAAATCCTTCTTCAGATCCTGAAACCACCGAATGGACAGATACGGGATCAGTCCGTCAGGGAAGAACATCTTGGCATAGCGGGCACGGACCTTCAGCTTGATCTTCTTGCACGCTCTTCTGAAACGGACGCCGCTGCGGTTATAGGCCGCTTTTTTCTGTTCAACCTTGTACTTCAGATACTTTGAGGTCTCCTTGCTGAACGGCACGGTCTGAGGGTAGGACGGATGATTGATCATGCGCATGATCTTAAAGCCGTCGTCACATATGGCGATCTCCAGGCCGAAAAACTCCAGCTGCGGCACGAAACGGCAGATGCTGTCCACCGTCTCTGTGATGTCGCTCCAATACGGAATGGCTTCCGCAATAGGCAGCCCGTTGTTCGGATTCTTGTCTCTCGGCGTCTTCTTGCCCGCCCGGATGCTGACCGCGTCGCTGACTTTTCCCGTCGCCGCATCCACATAGGCGTAGATCTTGTCAAATTCTTCTCCCAGCTCCTCCGGTTCCTCATCCAGCTCTTCCAGGTCATCGCCCTCGCTGAGCTTATCAGGCAGCGGATTATGCATCAGTTCCAGCCGCTCATAGGAAATGTAGGAGTCTCCGATGACCGGATTGTCGCCCTGTTCGTTGAAGACGATCAGCCGCAGTCTCGCTCCCTCAAATTCCTTCTTCGGCCGTACATCTTCTGTCAGGACGATGACTGCGTTGTAGGAGGACATCTTTTTTACCAGCAGCTCTTCGCTGACAGCCTCCTCATCAAAGTAGAAGCTGCCGTCATGCCAGGAGATCAGACTGCTCTTGCTCCCCTTGGACATGCGGGCGCGCAAAGCCCCCTTCTCCTTTACCATGGCCATCAGGTCGTCAAAGGAATCTCCCGCTTCAAAATCGTAAAGAGGAATGATCTCCGTCTCTGTATATCTCTTATAGATCTGATAATAGCACTTGGGCATCACAGATCTGTAGGGCTTAAAGATGGCGTTGATGGTCACCTTATCGGTGATCCACTTGCTGTAGCCTCCGTTGAGGGGCCGCAAAAAAGCGTACTCCTTGGCAGAGATCGTGTCTCTGTAATTCTCTTCTGTCAGGTTCAGGCCTTCCACCTGTTCCGGCATGAATCCCCTTTTGATGGCCCAGCGGCTCTCACTGCGGGAATACCCTGTATTCTTAAAATAGTGTTTATAAACGCCGCGGACCCAGCGTCTCGCTTCTCTCCCCGTAAAGCCCCGGGAAGTCGGTCCAAGGGCAAGTACGTTGACCACTGCCTTTTTTACGCCTTTGGTAAAGCTCATTACTATTCTTTCCTCCTGTTGTTTTCATAGTCTTCCGGCGAATTGAAATCTCTGGTCTCGTCAGCCAGAAACACATATTTGTCCGTTATGATCTTTTCGCCGAAGGGCAGTCCCATAAAGGACTGGTAGACCTGCCAGCCGATGCACTTTTCGATCTGGCCGGCAAGATACAGCTCCCGCACCCGTTCCACGTGGCGGCGGAAAAGCTGTCCGTCTCTGACCTTCACGGCCACGATGGACCTGTGGTTTCCGAAGAACAGAATGTCCTCGGCCGGCGTGCCGGTCACCGCTTCCATAGCCTCAGGGGAATAATACGTGTCCCCGTAGAGGAAGCACACGTCGTCAGCGATGAGCTCCGCCGTGAACCGGTCAATCTCCAGCACGTTGTGTTTCGGCTCGTAACGGACCGCACCCTCCACCTCGTATCGGGGATCGTGGGAGGTGATGGTCACGCGGCAGCCCGGATCGTACTCGTGGAGCAGCCGCACGGTTCTGGCCAGAAGGGTCTCTCCCTCCACCTGTATGAAATGCTTCGGGATGTCCCCGTAGTTGTTCCAGCGGGTGCCTTTTCCGTCAGCCATGATGATATAGTTCATACGGTTCTCCCTATTATTTGATCACCTTGTGGTATCTGTAGAAATCTCCCAGCTCGCCGTGTCTCTGGCCGCCCCAAAGCTGTATGATGTTGACGCCGGAAGATGTGTTCGCTTCGATGATGCAGATGCCGCCGTCCTCGGTTACCAGGATATCCCATGCGATGAAGTGCATATACGGCATCTTGTTGGCCAGGGCCAGTATCTCCTCTTTGATTGCCTCCCAGCCCGGGATCCGCGCCCCTTCGATGGCGGCGCCTGAATCGGGATGTACCTTGTATACGTCCAGACTGTGCAGGCATCTGGCCTCGCTGAGGATGCCGGTGTCCAGGTCGATCTTGGATACCAGACCGCCCCGGCTGCCGTTGTCCACCGGAATGGTGGCGGATGTGCCGATCCGCTGTACGGCAAAGAAGATCTTGAACCGGTGGGTGTGGATATCCCGCAGAGTGATCAACCTGATGGTGTTCACCGTCTTGTCGTAAATGTCGTCGGAATACGGATGCTGCTTCATGGATTCGCAGATAAACCAGTCGTCCCGCCCCTTCAGGAACCGAACAAAGGCCTCCTCGCTGTACTCCTCCTGGTCGACAAAGATCTTTCCATCCCGGTAAATGAGGATATTCACGCCGTTTCCCTTGCCCGCGCCGTAGGGCTTGATGAACAGCTTGCCCTTTTCCTTCAGCAGGTCGATGACCGCTTCGTACTCCATGTGTTCGCTGTCAAAGCTGGTCAGAAAGCCTCTGTTCTTGATCATGTAACTTTCCGGCACCCGCACATACTGTTTCAAAATCTCGGCGGCGGCGATCTTGTTGTTCAGCAGGAAGTCAAAGGGCTCGTTGATATATCGGGACCGGTACCAGTCAAATTCAGACAGGTACTCTCCTTTGTCGTTGTGATCAAAATCGTACAGAATCCACTGGTCGGCCAGAAATCCTCCGCAGATGTTAGCCCGCAACTTCTTGAAAAAAGAGCACTTGAAGTGATTCTTGGCAAAGACGATCCTTCTCCAATACAGGACGAACAGCTTCAGCTTCTTGATACATTTTTTCGCAAATTTGAACATATCCCTTACTCTTTTCTGTAGTATTTCTCTTCAATATATAGTCTTCCGTAATTCCCTTTTCCAGCCGGCTTTCCATCTGGCGGCCGGCTTTTCGTGCGGCTTTGCGCCCGACGGCCGGTCTGCATCCGGTTTAGGGGGTCAGTCCGATGCCCCTCCGAAGCCAGCCTGGGCCGGTCCTCGTCTGATTTACAGATGATCGATCACCGTCTGCGCCAGCTTTGCCGTCGAGGTTCCCAGCTCCTGTGGCAGATACTTTTCCCTGTAGTCATCCAGCGCCGCCTGATTGTAGCGGCCCGACATCAAGTCCTCCATCAAAGCCTTCGCATCCCGGAACGCGCAGCCCGGCATGGACACAAAAGGATTGACGTTGATGCCGTTCTTCTCTGTGTACTCCTCATAATCGTAGAGATAGTAGTAGGTCTTTCTGTTCAGAATGGCCCCCTCCACCGCAATGGCCGAGTAGTCCGTGATCAGATAGTCGCACGCCGCCAGCAGATCCACCGACGAAAACTCCGGACACAGCAGCACGCTCGGATGACTACACTCGATCTTCTGATTCGGGTGACCCTTTATGACCAGCACATAGCGGTCAAAGTCGATTTCCTCCAGCAACGGTTCCCACCGAAGCTCTATGCCCCGTCTGAAGGTCGGCGCGTAGAGGATCACTTCCTTCTCGCCCAAAACGGGGTACGCTTCGACAGCGGCCTGCCGGTTGGACTCCGCCGTGTCCAGCAGATGGTCGATCCGCGGAAGGCCGATATTCAGCAGCTTGTCCTCCGTCGTATCAAAGGACTGGCAGTAATAGGGATTCCATGCTTTGCCACCGGCGATGATGATATCGTAATTTCTGTGCATGCAGAGCAGCCTTGCCAGCTTTTCTCCACGGCCAGATGCCTTGCCCAGGGTCTGATAGCCGGATTTTTTAATCTTGCCCAGCGCGTGCCACATCTGGATCACCGTCAGATCTTCCTTATGATGCAGCAGAGACACCGCCGGCCAGTAGGCGTCCAGCACGCAGACCCGGCTTGTGGCCAGATGATACATGCTCCGCAGAGTATCCGCTCCAAAGCCGATCAGGCCCTTCTTGCTGTCGTCCAGCCTGTTGCAGATGGCCGTAATCTGAACCTCCGGCTTCTGGCGCAAAAGCTCCTCTTTTAACATGGCAAAATCCAGGCTCAGTCCATCTGACTGCCTGCTCAGAAACAGTACTTTATTAGGTTTTACCGGGAACAGCTTCAATATCCCATACAGCAGCCGCAGGCAAAACTTTCCGATCTGTATGATAAAGGTCATCTGCTCCACCTGCCGCGATTGCATTCAAATGTGATTTTCATCCTATAAGTTTACCATATTTCAACGGTTTTGTAAATGCTTCTGCCCTCTCTTCTTTTTGATGAGTATATGAAATATCGGTCAAAAAAACGAAAAGAACACAGATTTTCTCCATGCTCTTTTCACAGCTGGCGCTCCTGCTTTCAAAGCCCCGCCTCACCTCGGCGACTTCGGGCTGAAGATCAGCGAAATGATATACCCGAAGGCGATGGCCATGGCCACACCTGCGGCGGTATCCTTGACGGCGCCGGTAATGGCGCCCAGAAAGCCGTCCTTTGCTCCTTCCATCGCCCCCTTTGCCAAGGCGTAGCCAAAGCCCGGCAGCGGCGTCGTGGCCCCCTGGTGAGCCAGCTGTACCAGCGGCTCATAGAGGTGGACAGCCTGCAGCGCCACCCCTGCCACGACAAAGATGACCAGAATACGCGGCGTCGTCAGCTTGGTGGTATCCATCAGAATCTGACCGATCACACAGATGACGCCGCCGATCAAAAAAGTATATACATAATCCATAGTTTCCCTCCTGCTAAAACTGAACCGGACCCGCCTGGTCCTTACAAGTTTCCAGCACCACCGCGTGGGCAATGCCCGGTATGCTCTCCCCCTGAAACGGGCTGATGGTGGACAGCATGGCCCCGGTAGACAGAAGCAGCACCCGTTTCAGCTGTCCGTTCCTAAGCCTGCGGATAATATTGCCTGAGAAGATCGACGCCGAGCATCCGCAGCCGCTGCCTCCGCCGTGAACATCCTGCGCCTCACGGTCGTACATCATGGTGCCGCAGTCGTCGTAACGCTGTCGCACGTCACTTTCGGGTAGCCCCGCATCGATCAAAAGGTCACTGGCAATATCTTTGCCGATATAGCCCAGGTCGCCGGTCAGCACCATGTCGTAATAGGACAGAGCCCGACCCGTATCCTCCAAATGGTTCAAAATCGTATCCACTGCCGCCGGAGCCATGGCGCTGCCCATCTGGTTGGCGTCCTTGACGCCGGCATCGATGATCTTCCCGATGGTGCCGCAGTCCACGCGGATATTGCACAGCTCCGCCGGAGCCCCGCCGCTGCCCGCAATCCCATCTACAGCGCCCAGCTTTGACAGGTCGGATTTCTTTTCGGACACGATCATGGCTCCGGCCGCGGTGGCGGTCCACTGGGCCGAAGGCGGCCTTTGATTGCCGTGTTCCAGCGGCATGCGGAACTGCCGTTCCGCTGTGCAAAAATGGCTGGACGCACCGACGATGATATTGTGGGCAAAACCGCCGTCTGCGAGCATGGAGCCCAGCAGCAGAGACTCGGTCATGGTGGAACATGCCCCGTACAGGCCCAGGAACGGCAGATGCAGATCCCTCGCCATAAAGGACGAGGACATGATCTGATTCAACAGATCTCCGCTGAGCACCAGATCGATCTCCTTTTTCTCCCTGCCGGACTTTTTCAGAGCCATGAGCATGGCGTCCTTCAGCATCTTGCTCTCCGCCTTTTCCCAGGTTTTTTCCCCGTTCATGTCATCTTCCAGGACAGAATCGAACCAGTCCCGCATGGGTCCTGCGCCCTCCTTCTCGCCGCCTACAGCCGCAGACCCGATCACATAGGGGCACTTCCCAAACTTCACAGTCTGTTTTCCGATTTTCTTTTCTGCCATTTTTACCTCCTAATGGTCCGCCCCGCGAGCGAAGCGAGCGGCTAGGCGGACCTTATGCTAAAACGCCCCGGCTTTAGCCGGTCTGGCGTTTGTCGTATAATGGTCCGCCCCGCGATCCGGACAGATGACCAGGCGAACAGCCGGGCAGATGACCGGGCGAGCGGCTAGGCGGACCTTATGCT
>CAZGED010000018.1:7927-16154 GCA_964525085.1 uncultured Senimuribacter sp. | reverse complement strand
ATCGTGGGCCACCGACGGGATGGCAACGATGATCAGTCTGCATCCCTTGATACACTCCGCAAGATCGGTTGTAATCAGATCAAAATGAGCGGTTCCCAGGCGTTTAAAACCGTATTTATTCTTCGGGTTTCCGGTCAGCGTGATTCCTGTTTTTTCCAATCCGGCCAGGGACGTCTTCGCAAACGGCTCCGTATCATAAAGATGGACCGTATTTCCTCCCAGCACACAATCTGCCGCTACGGTCTTTCCTACGGCTCCTCCGCCTAATACGGCGACAGGCGCTTCTTTCAGTTCTTTCAAATCAAACATTCTTTTCCTCCTGTAATCATGTTCTGTGACAACGCAGGGTTCCTGCGCTTTCGTGCGGACCCGCGCTTTTCTCCTTCTGTCCAAGGGGATACTGGAATTATAATACTCTGAAAATTTTCTGTCAATCCTCTATCGCCATTCTGGCGGCGGTTTCCCCGTGGATGATGGTGGTATCAAAGAGGGGAATTTCCGTGTGTTCCTGCTGCATCAGCAGGCCGATTTCCGTACAGCCCAGGATGACGCCCTCCGCGCCTCGGGCGGTCAGATCCTCCGCAATCCGGTAGAACCGGCGGGCGGAATCCTCTTTGACGATGCCGAAGCCGGTTTCCTCATAGAGAACCCGGTCGATGAACTGCCGGTCCTCTTCTGATGGAATCACCACGTCCAGACCTTTCTCTTCCAGGCGTCCCCGGTAAAAATCCTCCTCCATGGTGATGCGGGTTCCCATGAGCCCGACGCGTCGAATCCCCTTTGATACAATTTCCTCGGCCGTTGCGTCCGCGATGTGGAGCAGCGGCGTTTTGATGTGGCGGGATAAAAACGGAGCGTACTTGTGCATGGTGTTGGAACAGATGATGTAGAAATCGCAGCCGGCAGCCTCAAGCTGGCGGGCGCCTTCCAGAAGCACCTGCTCCTGTTCCTCCCGGCGGGTGACGAAGACCTCTTGCAGATTGACGTTTGCCAGCACCATCTTGGCGCAGTTGTACTGGCCCAGCCGGTCCGCGACATATTGGTTGATGTATTCATACATTTGCAGCGACGAGTGCCAGGACAGGCCGCCGATCATACCGATGGTTTTCATAGGTATCCTCCTTAGGCTCATTTTGAAGCGCTTTCTGCTTTCTATCACGATATTGTACCACAAAAGCCCGCGTTTGTGTCGCTTTTCGTCCATTTTTTGTCCTGCCTGCAGCCTGACAAAAGTTTTTCCCACTAATATAGTAAAGGATGATTTACGCGAAGTAGGCATGGAGATGACGGATCAGGAGATCATAGAGCTGTACACGGCAGACTTCCGGATAGACGGGACGTTCTACGAGGTGGTGCCCCATCGGCTGCCCCTGGAAGAGCTGGTAAAGATCGTCGCGTCCTTCATCGGCGAGACAGAGCACGTCGTCTTAAATTGATCAAAATGCATAAAAACGCCCTCTCTCGCAGAGAATAGCTTTGGAATTTGCAAAAAATCCACTTAGCAAAACGATTGGGAAGAGAGGGCTTTCTCATGTGGCTTTTACTCGCGGCGCTGGCGGCGCTGCTCATCGGGATTTCTACGATCCTGTCAAAACTGGGCGTCAAAGGCGCGGACCCCTATGTGACCGGAGCGGTGACCAATACGGTGCTTCTGGCGGCCTTCGCGGTGACAGCGCTGTTTACCGGCAGCTTCGGGCAGACGGGGGAGATGGGGCTGTGGACCTGGGTATCCGTGGCGGCCTCCGGCGTGATCCTTTCCGTCTCCTGGGCCTTTTATTTTCTCGGCCTTGCCGGTGGCAGCGTCAGCGTGTTTCTGGCGATCCAGAGCCTGACCATCGTGGTGTCTATGGCCCTGTGCGCCATCTTCATCAAAGAAAAGATCACCCTGTTCATGATCATCGGTACGGTCATGATCGTCGCGGGAACCCTTTTGATGATGAATCGGGAAGAGCTGGCGGCCCTGAAGAACAAGAACATTTTAAAGAGTGATCAGCGGTGGATCCTGTTTTCGGGCCTGTCGGCGGTGTTCGCTTCCGTCTCCTATGTGATCGTTAAAGCGGACCGAGCGCCCATCGACACCAACGTGACCAGCACCTTCCGCTACATCATCGTGGTTCTGACTCTGTGGGCGATCCTCTTTGCCAGGAACAAAAGGCGCCAGGCGGGCAAAGCTATTGGGACCCGGAAGGCTTCCGGGGAAAAGCCGCAGAGAGCTGCCGCGGGGGAAAGGGCGGAGGAAACTGTCGGGAGCCGGAAGCTCTCGGGGAAAACGGAAGCCGTCAGTGGGAAGGACATCGCGGGGAAGACGTGGATGTTCATCTTGCTGGGGGCCGCCGCCAGCGGCGCCGGCCATGTGCTGGTGTACAAGTCCCTGTATCTGGGTAAAGCGGCCGTCATCATGACCATCTACCGCATGGGCATGGTGATCTCCATCATCCTGTCCCGCATCTTCCTCCACGAGAAGCTGAAACCAAAGGGCTGGATCGGTTTCGCCCTTCTGGCCGCAGGCGTCGTGGTGTTCGCCGTGGGCCGGTAGCGCCGGGCCGCGGCAGAAAAAGTGGAAAATGCGGAAGGTTAGTGTTGCCTAACCGAAGCTGTATATGGTATACTGTTTGAGTAGTTGAGACGTGATTTGTTAGCTCAGCTGGGAGAGCACCTGGGTGACAACCAGGAGGTCGGCAGTTCGAGCCTGCCACAAATCACCAACACACGGGAATTGCAAGGGTTTCTGAGAAGGAGTCCTTGCAGTTTTTTATTTTTTGTTTTAACCTCTGTTTAACCGATTTCCGGCAGACCGGATGCTAGCAAGGCAGAGAGTGCTCCCGGTCTCCTTCCTTTGCCGCCCGTCTAAGGCGTAATTTCCAAACAGCTCCTAAAACTCCCAGGGCGCGAGGAGCCGCGCGCACAGGTTTGTCCTATAGTCCGAATAATGCGAATTTCGCTAATACTCCAGTCTTATTCGGCTCCCTATCGGTGTTTTTCGCCAAACCTTCCGCATATCCTTGTATGGTAACGCAATACATCGATTCCATAAAAAATTCTGGGAGGTGACATTATGGAAGCGCAAAAAAACTTAGCTGTAAAGGTTGAAGCCGGCGACGGCGGAAACGACAAAGGACAGTTTAAGAGCAACTTCGGATTCCTGATGGCGACCGTAGGCTCCGCCGTGGGCCTGGGCAACATCTGGGGATTCCCGTACAAGATGGGGAACGGCGGAGGCTTTGCCTTTCTCGCCCTCTACCTGATCATGATGGTGATCATCGGATATCCATGTCTGATCGGAGAGTTCGCCATCGGCAGAAAGAGCGGCAAAGCGGCCATTGGCTCTTACGACAGGCTGGATCAGCGGTTCGCCTTCAACGGCTGGCTGGCGACCCTGACCCCGTTCATTCTGCTGACCTTTTACTGCGTCCTGGGCGGCTACGTACTCAAGTATCTGCTGGCCAATATCGGAGACATCTTCGGCGCGGACTGGGGCGTTCACGGAGCGGAGAGCGAGGCCTATTTCGCGTCCTTTATCGACAGCGGCGTACCGGCCCTGGTTTTCAGCGCCATCTATATCATACTCACCGTACTCATCGTCGTAGGCGGCGTGTCCGGCGGCATCGAAAAATTCTGCACCGTGGCCATGCCGGGGCTGTTCGTCCTGCTGGCCGTCACCGTGGTCAGAAGCTGCACGCTGCCGGGAGCGGCCGAAGGACTGGCATTCATGTTCAAGCCGGATCCGGATGTGTTCAAAGACGGAGGCTGGATCACCATTCTGGCTTCCGCGGGCGGGCAGGTCTTTTTCTCCCTGTCACTGGCCTCCTCCTGCATGATCGTCTACGGCTCCTACCTGAACAAAAAAGAAAACCTGGAGAAGGACGCCGTGCTGGTTCCGGCCATGGACAGCCTGGTAGCCGTTCTGGCGTCTATGGCTACGATCCCGGCCACCTTTGCCGCGGGCATGGAGCCGGAAGCCGGGCCGGGCATGCTGTTTGTAACCCTGCAGACTGTATTCAACTCCATGGGCACCGCAGGGCCGTTCTTTGGCACCATCTTCTATTTGCTGGTTCTCTTTGCGGCTCTGACTTCCTCCATCGGTCTGCTGGAAGGCGTCGTGTCGGCCCTTATGGACCGGGCCATCGACAAAGGCAAAAAGGCCAGCCGCACAAAGCTCTGCTGGGGCATTATCGCCATATCCGCCATCGGCTCCGTCATCGTTTCCCTGGATGCGCTGGGAACAGGCCCGCTTCCGGAGCCGTTTGGCCTCAGCAGCTGGCTGGACTTCTTTGACCTGTTCGGCGAAGGCTTCATGATGCCGATCGGCGGCTTGATCATGGCCATTCTGCTGGGCTGGATGCACAAAGGCTATATCGACGACGAAATCCGCATGGGCAGCGCCTACAAGAGCAAGCCGTTCGTAGACTTCTGCCTGAAATGGGTCGCGCCGCTGTTCCTGTTCTTTATCCTGATCGGCCAGATCAACACCTTCTTCGGTTTGGGCTGGTTCTAATGTTTCCGGCCGTTGGCTGACCGTGCAAAACTCCATCAAAGGGTGCCCGCCGGCCGCTTCTCATGACGTCATGGGATGCGGTCGGCGGTACTTTTTGCGCGCAAAGCCGCCTGCAGTTGGCCGGCGGATTATTGCCGCTATTGTTTGACGCATGTCTTTCCAATTTTACTCTGAAAATGTCTAGGGGAGGGGGGTATGCGTCGGGCCGTTTGGGAGAAAAATGACTGCAGCCGAAAAAAAAGAGCTATTTGCGGTCACGAAAATCCCGGCTGGCCATCATTACAACGGTGGATGGATCGCAATTTGCGGGATCCGCTGTGGAAAATGGGGAGAGCTTTTTTTCCGGGAACTGCGGCAGGCGGCAAAATTTAGCAAGAAATTACCATATATACATAATTTTACCTCTTCTTGGGCGGATCGGCGGCCTGATATACCCCCTGCTGTTTTGCCAAAAATGACTGCAAGGGCCTGAAATCGGAGTTCCCCGGTCATAATGCCGCCGCATTTCGGCTGCAGCCCGTTACTGTTAAGACCGCCGCATCAAAGCGGCGCATATTTTGATGAAAAGCTGGACATTTTCTCAGCGGGCGTATAGAATAGATACAGCGCTAAGCTTTGGAGGGAATTTTATGAGACCGTTTGAAAGATTTTTGAAATACGTCATGTACGATACCATGTCTGACGAAAACAGCCGGGCTGTGCCCAGCACGCCGGGCCAGAAGGTCTTGGGACAGGCCCTGGTAGATGAGATCAGAGGCCTCGGTATCGAGGACGTTCATATGGACGGCAAAGGCTATATCTACGGCAGTGTGCCGTCCAATACAGAGCAGGAAGGGCCGGTGATCGGCTTCATCGCTCACGTGGATACTTCGGACGCCCACCCGTCGCCGAAGATCCAGCCGAGAATGATCGAGAACTATGACGGCGGCGTGATCCGGCTGGCGTCAGGGGTCGTGCTGGATCCTGCTGAGGACACCAATCTGAAGAAGGCCCAGGGCTGCAGCCTCATCGTTACCGACGGAACCACTTTGCTGGGCGGCGATGACAAGGCCGGTGTGGCTGAGATCGTCACGGCGCTGGAGTACATGACCCTGCATCCGGAGTTCAAACACGGAAAAGTAGCTTTTTCCTTTACCCCGGACGAGGAGATCGGCACCAGCCAGGACAATTTTGATGTGGAAGCCTTCGGCGCCCAGTTCGCGTACACCGTAGACGGCGCTGACTTCGGAGACATCGAGTATGAAAACTTCAACGCCGCCTCCGCGGTCATCGACATCAAAGGCGTCAGCACCCACCCCGGCGAGGCCAAGGACAAGATGAAGAACGCATCCCTCATCGCCATGGAACTGGACGGACTGCTGCCGCCGTGGGAGCGGCCGGAACACACGGAAAACTATGAAGGCTTTTATCATTTGATCAGCATAGAAGGCGACTGCGGCCGCTGTCAGATGCGCTACATTATCAGAGAGCACGATTTTGATAAATTCGCGGCGCGGAAAGAGACAGTCAGAAGAGCCGCGGACCTGCTCAACGCCAGGTACGGCGCGGGTACTGTCGGCGTCCGGATCAAAGACGGCTATCGCAATATGGCGGAGATGATCCGGCCCCACATGCACTTGATCGAGTTCGCGAAGGAGGCCATCGCCGAATGCGGCGGCGCGGCCAACGTGCCTGCCATCCGCGGCGGCACCGACGGCTCACAGCTGTCCTTCAAGGGTGTGCCGTGCCCGAATCTGGGAACCGGAACCTGGAACCACCATTCCGTCATGGAGACCGCCAACATCGACCATATGGATCAATGCGCCGAGACCATCATCAAGATCATCGGCAAGTATGCAGAATTGAAAGCGTGAAGGAGCTTGCGAAATGGAATCACTGACAGAGTTATATAGAATCGGCCGGGGACCGTCCGGTTCCCACACCATCGCCCCGACTCGGGCGGCAAAGCTTTTCCTCGGAGAAAACCCGGAAGCGGCCTGCGGGGCCATCAACGCTTTGAGCCTGGCCAACTTCTGACCCATACCAGAAAGATATCCTTCGATATGGTCATCAAGACCATGTACGAAACCGGCTGCGATCTGTTCAGCAAGTACAGAGAGACAAGCGAAGGCGGTCTGGCCAAGACCTATTTTGAATAGAAAAGAAAGAGTTTCGTATCTGATGGCGCGGTTGCCTAAAATACGAAACTCTTTTTCTTTGAAAACGAAAATGGTGTCTTTGTCTATCTTCTGATTTCTGCCGTCGCTTCGGTCAGCCAGCGGCCTGTCTCCTCATCAACCAGCGGCAGCAGGATCTCCCTGACCTGCCCATGATAACGGTTGAGCCAGGAAAGCTCTTCATCGGTCATCAGCTCCGGCAGGATGGCCTCACGATCGAAGGGACACAGGGTGATGGTCTCAAAGCCATAGCTGCCGTTTTCTTTTTCCACACATAATATCTCGTTTTCCAGGCGGATGCCGTGGCTGCCCTCGATGTACACGCCGGGTTCGTTGCTGGTAATCATGCCGGGATAGAACGGGCAGGCAGTGCCTGTTTCAGCGATCCGCTGGGGTCCCTCGTGGACGCTGAGAATATGGCCTACGCCGTGGCCGGTGCCATGGTTGAAGTCCAGCCCCTGGTCGCGGAGCGGCTTTCTGGCGATCCTGTCCAGCTCCGCGCCGGTGGTGCCGGCAGGGAAGACCGCGCGGGCCAGGGCGATATGGCTGCGCAGCACCAGGGTATAGTGCCGTTTCATCTCCTCTGTAAGAGGACCCAGGACGATGGTTCTGGTGATATCGGTGGTGCCGTCTGTATACTGGCCGCCGGAGTCTACCAGCAGCAGGCCTTCCGCCTTTAAAGGGCTGCCGCCGCTGAGCGTCGGATCGTAGTGGACGATGGCGCCGTTTGGCCCGTAGCCGGCGATGGTCGGAAAGCTCAGATCGAAGCACCCTTCCTGGGCGCGGCGGCAGCGTTCCAGATAGTCGGCGGCAGAAACCTCCGTCAGATCCATAGTGCCGACGCTTTGCTTCAGCCAGTAGAGGAATCTGACCATGGCCGCGCCGTCTTTGATGTGGGCCCGTCTCGTGGCCGCGATCTCCGCCGGATTTTTTAGGGCCTTCATCAGGGAGACCGGGTTGTTGTCACAGATCAGCGTTGTATGCTGCGGCAGGCTTTTGATCAGGGCATAGCTGACCACTTCCTGATCCAGCAGTATGGTCTCCGCGTCCAGGGTTCTGATATCGTCAAAGATCTGCAGGTAGGGCAGGACGGTGACGCCCTCCATCGGCGGCAGACTGCGGTCCATGACGTAAAGGCGGGCATCGTCTGCGGTGATCATGGCAAAGGCAAAGAATACCGGCGTATTCTCCACGTCGCTCCCCCTCAGATTGAACAGCCATGCGATTTCCTCCAGGCTGGTCATCAGATGGCAGGCGGCGCCTTTTCCCTCCATGTACCGGCGCAGGCGGGACAGCTTGGAAACGACCGGCTCCCCGGTGACGGATTCGGGCAGGGCGTAGATCTTCGATGGCCGGATCTGCGGACGATCCGTCCAGATCTCTCCGACCAGATCCAGGTCGTACTCGATCTCCGAACACAGGGACTCGAAGCGCTTTCCCGACGTATAGTCCACCACGCGGCCGTCAAAGCCGAGGCGGAAAGCGGCGGAGGACCGTCCGGCCGTGGCTCTATTCTGGGCGGAATCTGCGCCCTGTGTAAGCGCCGCAGCCAGAGATGCCAGGTGTTCGGCGATGG
>CAZGED010000018.1:0-7827 GCA_964525085.1 uncultured Senimuribacter sp. | reverse complement strand
GCCGATGCCGGTGCCCGCAAGCTGATCAGCGGCCTGGAGGAAGTAGCGGCCGTCGAAGCCCAGGCGGAAAGCGGCGGAGGACCGTCCGGCCGTGGCTGTGGTTCTATTCTGGGCAGAATCTGCGCCCTGTGTAAGCGCCGCAGCCAGAGATGCCAGGTGTTCGGCGATGGTCGGTACGCCGGGCTCCTTCTCCTTCATCAGGCCGATGCCGGTGCCCGCAAGCTGATCAGCGGCCTGGAGGAAGTAGCGGCCGTCGGTCCACAGCCAGGCTTCGTCAGGGGTGACCAAAAGGGTTCCGGCGGATCCGGTGAAGCCGGAGACGTACCGGCGGCACTTGAAGTAGTCGTTGACGTATTCAGAACCGTGGAAATCGGTGGTAGGGATCAGATACGCGTCGATATGGCGGGCTGCCATAAGGGCGCGGAGCTTTGTCAGTTGTTCACGCATGGTGACCTCCTTGATGTGAATGAAATAGCTGTTTTGGTACTCTCTGATAGATGATCTGGCTGACGATGCCGATGGCGATGCCGCTGGCCAGGCCGGAGAACATCAAAATCGGAAAGTAGAGGAACATCTTTAGATTGGCTACGATGGCGCTTGCCACCAGCAGCTGGCCCATGTTGTGGGCCACCCCGCCCGCCATGCTGACACCGGTCATGCTGAATAGGCCGGTCTTCTTCAGGCCCCACATGACCAGGAAGCTGAGCAGGCCGCCCGCCAGGGAGTAGAGGGCGCCGAACAGTCCGTTGAAGAGGAGTCCGGCCACCAGGATCCGGATGGCGTTGACGGCAAACGCGTAACGGGGTCCCATCTCGTACAGGGCGATGAGAATGACCAGGTTGGCGATACCCAGCTTGACGCCGGGGATGCCGGCGCTGAAAGGGATAACGGCCTCCACATAGGAAAAAATCAGGGCCAGACATGCCAGTATGGCAGAGACCGCGGCCCGTTTAGCGGGAGACGGCTTGCGGCCGGCGTCCGGCTGGACCGGATCTGTTCTGCGCGCGCCGGTCTTGTTGGAATTACTGCGCGACTGCATCGAACGCCTCCTCTCCGCCGGTGATCTCGACGACGACCTTGTTGGGCAGGCAGACGATGCTCTGGTTGGTCCTGCTGATTTTGCCGTCTTCGACACAAATTTGATTTTTGCAGTCGGAATAAGACATTTGCACCTGGCCGTCTTTTATGGTAATCTTATTGGTGTGATCGTTTTGTTCGACGAGGATCTCCTGATCCTGAAAAAGATCGTAGGTGCCGTAAAGCTGGCCGTCCGCCGTGACGACGACCTTCTGGCCCGCGCCCGCGTCCCGGACGGAGAGCCACGACAACGCCAGTCCGGCTGCGACCAGGACGACGAACAGTACGATATCGGCTTTTTTGATAAATTTGAACATGAAAACTCCGAGGTATCTATGAGAAAATTTTTATCTTTTGTCATGTGCGTGGTTTTGACCGCTGCCCTTATTATACCACAGACCGGGTGCAGCGAAAAGACGGAAAAAGTGGAGAAGACCAGCTATTATATGGACACCATCTGCACGATCACGGTCTACGATATGGAGGATATGAGCGAAGAGAAGGCGGGAGCCGCCATCGACGAGGCCTTCGCCCTGTGCGCGGAATACGAGGCGCTGATCAGCGCCACAGTGGAGGGCTCTGACATCTACCGGATCAACCATGCGGGAGGAGAAAGCGTGGACTGCGATCCGCGGACGGTGGAGATCGTGAAAAAGGCGCTGGAATACGGCGACATTTCCGGCGGCAAGTTTGATATCACGATAGGAAAGGTGACGGATCTGTGGGATTTTCACAGTGAGGAGCATGAAGTCCCTTCGGAGGCTGCCGTGGAGGAGGCCATGAAGGGGGTGGACTACCGTCAGGTCAAGGTTGAAGGCAATTCCATCTCTCTGGGAGATCCCCGGGCTGAGATCACCCTGGGCGGCATCGGCAAAGGCTATGTCGGCGACAAGGCCGCGGAAAAGCTGCAGGAGCTGGGCGTCACCGACGCCATCGTCAACTTCGGCGGCAACATCATAGCCATCGGCGACAAAGGCGGCGATCAGTTTCAGATCGGCGTGGAAAAGCCGTTTACAGACAGCGGGGAGATCGTCGGATCCGTATTCGTAGAAGACGCCACGGTGGTAACTTCCGGCATCTACGAGCGGGGCTTTGAAAAGGACGGCAACTATTATCACCACATTTTAGATGTGGAGACCGGCTGGCCGGCGGATACGGACGTGGCCGGGGTAACGCTGGTAGGCGGCCTGGGTCATTCTGCCGACTGCGATGCCATGTCCACCATCTGCCTGATGCTGGGCGTGGAGGAAGGCGTGAAGTTTATTGAAAGCGTCGACGGCGTGGAGGCTGTCTTTATCGACAAGGACGGCGGCCTGACCAAGACCAGCGGCATGGAATGGAACGAGTGATGTCTCAAACGCCGCAGAGCCGTGACGTTTGGAGAAAGCCCCGACGGACACCCTTTGATGGAGCTACTCCTGCCATAGCCGGATCATCTCACAGATGCTCTCTTCCATGTCTTCCAGGGGGATCTGGTTGTAGTAGAAGATCAGCGCGGCGGTGTCCTGGTCCGTCAGGCTGGCGGCGGGCAGGACGTTGAGCCCGATGGATGCGGCGGCCCGGCACAGATCGGCGGGGTTCTTGCGGGTGCGGACCTTCAATATGATGTTGATGCCGGAGTTGGTATTGGTCGGTGTGGCGAATCCACTGCCGTAGCGGGAGAAGGCGGCCTGCGCGGTCTGCAGCTTTTGGGCGTAGAGACTGCGCAGTTTTTTTATGTTGGTGTAGTACAGGCCGTCCTCCATGAAGAGGGCCAGGGTCAGCTGCTCCGTCTTGGAACAGGTCTGGGTATAGTCGCTTTTCATGGATTGCCAGATTTCCATCAGGGCCGGCGGCAGGACCATGTAGCTGATCTTCACCGCCGGGAACAGGGTCGACGAGAAGGAACCCAGGTAGACCACCCTGCTGCCGCTGTCCAGGCCCTGCAGGGCCGGCACCGGCTTACCGAAGTAGCGGAGCTCGCTGTCGTAGTCGTCCTCCAGAATGAAGCTGTCGTTCTCTCTGGCCCATTCCAGTAGCTGGTAGCGTCTGCCTACAGGCATGACGGAACCGGTGGGAAACTGGTTGGACGGGCTGACATAGACGGCGGAGGGGATATTGGTCGGCAGCTTTTCGATTCTGATGCCGTCGGCGGCCACGGGAATTCTGGTGATGGCAAAGCCGTGGTCGCGGAAGATGTTCTGCACCGGCAGATATCCCGGATCTTCCGTAGCCACGTGGCCGATGTCCCTGTGCTTCATGATACGGCAGAGGTGGGTGGTCAGCTGCTGGGTGCCCGCGCCTACGACTACCTGGTCCGGCCCGGCGATGACGCCCCGGGAGCTGTAGACGTACTTTGAGATCTCGTAGCGGAGAGCCGGCTCGCCCTGGGGGTCGCTTTCAAAGAGCAGCATGTGGGAATAGTCTGTCAGGACCCGGGACATGCACTTCTTCCACTTTCCGAAGTCAAAGCAGGACAGGTCGTACTTATAGTCGTTTTCGTGAAAGGTATAGGTGGAAAAGTCATAGGCGGCGGCAGGGTCCGCGCTTCCTGAAATACCGCTGCCCGTGATAGAGGCCACGTAGTAGCCGGACTGGGGCTTGCTGGTGATGTAGCCCTCCACCAGCAGCTGGTTGTAGGCCTGTTCTGTGGTAGTGATGCTGATGGACAGATCCCGGGACAGCCGCCGCAGGGACGGCAGCTTTTCTCCGGCCTCTATGCGGCCGCAGGTGATCTCCTCCTTCAGGTAGCGGTATAACTGTATATAGAGTGGCGTTCGTCCGCGCGGTTCAAATTGCAGCATGATCGGCTTCATTTCTCGATTTCCTTTCTAAACTGTATATCCTTCTTTTTTGTAATTTATCCCTATTATAATATACAGAATAAAAAAGTCAATGGAAGATGCAAAAATGTTGCATTTGCCATTGAAGACCACTAGATATAGTGATATAATGGTAGTCAAGACAAAAGATATTGTATGAGGAGGAAATTATGGCGATAGAGGAGATCAGCAAAAATGCCATGACGGTGCTGGAAAAGCGCTACCTGGGCAAGGACGAAAATGGAAATGTACTGGAAACTGTGGAGCAAATGTTCCGCAGGGTATCCGATACCATAGCGGCGGTCGATGCAAGCTACGACAATACGGTGGACACAAGAGCCCTCAGCGATCAGTTTTATACGCTGATGACCGATTTGCGTTTTTTGCCGAATTCACCGACATTGATGAATGCGGGAAGGACACTGGGACAGCTTTCCGCATGTTTTGTGCTTCCTGTAGAGGACAGCATGGAGGGCATCTTTGATTCTGTAAAGAACGCGGCTCTGATCCACAAGTCCGGCGGCGGCACGGGATTTTCGTTTTCACGGCTGCGCCAAAGCGGTTCGGCAGTCAGATCCACAGGCGGCGTAGCCAGCGGGCCCGTCAGCTTTATGAAGGTATTTAATGCGGCAACGGAGGCCGTCAAGCAGGGGGGTACCAGGCGGGGCGCCAACATGGGGGTGCTCAGGATCGACCATCCTGACATTCTGGATTTTATCAACTGCAAGGCAGACAACAAGGAGATCACCAATTTCAATATCAGCGTGGGCATTACGGAAGCTTTTATGGAGGCGGTGGAGAATCAGAGCGACTACGATCTGATCGATCCGAAGACAAAGCAGGCCGTAGGCCATCTGAGCGCAGAAAAAGTGTTTGATAGGATCGTGGATCACGCCTGGAAGAACGGAGAGCCGGGCATCATCTTTCTGGACAGGCTCAACCGGGACAATGTGACGCCGACCCAGGGAGAGATCGAAAGCACCAACCCGTGCGGCGAGCAGCCGCTGCTGCCTTACGAAAGCTGCAATCTCGGCTCTATCAACCTGGTGAAGATGTTGAGGAAGACGCTGACCGGATACGAGTTCGACTTCCGGCTGCTGGGTGAGACGGTGGAGCAGGCGGTCCATTTCCTGGACAACGTCATCGACGCCAACAATTATCCGCTGGACAAGATCGCGGAGACCACCCGTGCGTCCCGCAAAATCGGACTGGGCGTCATGGGCTGGGCGGATGCACTTTTGATGCTGGGAATCCCATACAACTCGGAGGAGGCCGTAGAACTTGCGGAGAGGGTTATGGGATATATCAACACGGCAGGCCACGCAGCCAGCAGCAGACTGGCGGCAAAGCGGGGAACCTTCCCGCTGTTCTCTGTCAGCACGCTGAAGGACGGCGCGGCCATGCGAAACGCTACGGTAACCACCATCGCGCCGACGGGAACTCTGTCCATCATCGGAGGCTGTTCCTCCGGCGTGGAGCCTGTCTTTGCTTACGCGTTCATCCGCAACATCATGGACGGCACGGAGATGATCGAGGTCAATCCGGTGCTGACGGCAAAGCTGAAGGAACTGGGTCTGTACAGCGACCGGCTTCTGCGCAAGATCGCAGCGGAGGGAACTGTCGCTCGCTGCGAAGAGATACCGGAAGAGGTGAGAAGGATCTTCGTCTGCTCCCACGATATCAAGCCGATCGATCACATCAAAATGCAGGCGGCCTTCCAGCACCACACGGACAACGCTGTGTCAAAGACGGTCAATTTCCCGAAAGAGGCCACCAGGAGCGAAGTTCGGGACGTCTATCTGCTGGCCTACAAAGAGGGCTGCAAGGGCGTGACCATCTACCGCGATGGCAGCAGGGAGGAGCAGGTGCTCAACATCGGCAAGGTGAATCGGGAGGGGTCTTCCTCCGCGGCGGATCCGGCATCTCCGTCCTTCCGGGAGGAACGGTACGGACATATCGAGCCTCGTCCGCGGCCTGATGTAACCCGCGGCTTCACTGAGAAGATGAAGATCGGATGCGGCAGCCTGTACGTGACGACCAACTATGACGAAAATGGCATCTGCGAGGTCTTTACCAGCACCGGCAAAGCGGGCGGCTGCCCGAGCCAGAGTGAGGCTACGGCGAGACTGGTATCCGTGGCTCTGCGCAGCGGCATCTCCATCCAGGAGGTGTACGACCAGCTGAAGGGCATCCGCTGCCCGTCCACCATCCGTCAGCAGGGCATGAGCTGCACGTCCTGCCCGGACGCCATCGCCAAGGTTATCATGAAGGTTTCCAAGATCATAGAGGAACAGCCGAGGGAGAAGGCGTCCTATGAACCGCCGACGGAAACGCCTTTGCCGCAGAAGCACCCGATCGTACCGGCGTCTTCCAGTGAGATTCATGTTTGCCCGGAATGCGGCAACGTGGTGGAACACGAGGGAGGTTGCGTCATTTGCCGGAACTGCGGGTTTTCTAAGTGCGGCTGATATGGCTGACGGATCTGATGGCCGGAGGACATGACACCGGCTTTACGGATGTGGGGCTGGCCGTACGGCTGACGAGCGGCTGATGCGCAACTGTCATAAGGCCTGTCGATATGGCGCAAAAGTTGCTTGCATTGATCACGCTGGGGTGATAATATAATCGTAGTATCAATTGGGAAGCAATTGAAAAAGGGAGCTCATAGAAGTGGGCTGAGAGGAAGCTGTGACTGCTTCGACCTGTAACCTGATTTGGATAATGCCAACGTAGGGAAATACGGTGTGTGATAACTGCCAATGGACCTGCGGGGACATTGGCAGTTTTTTTGGGCGGGCGTCCGAAGGCGGAATTCCGAAAGTGGAAGTCCGAAAACGGAAGCCCGAAGAGGAAAGGCTGCCGGTCCAATGCAATCATTCGAGAAGAGATTCGGAAGGAGAAAGATGATGAGAAATTATGCGACACAGATGGAGGCGGCCCGCAAAGGCATCGTGACGCCGGAGCTGGAGAGCGTGGCGAAAAAGGAACAGATGACAGTGGAAGAGCTGATGCCGCTGGTTGCGTCCGGCAAGGTGGCCATCTGCGCCAACAAAAACCATAAGTGTATCGATCCGCAAGGGGTCGGCTCCATGCTGCAGACCAAGATCAACGTCAACCTGGGCGTGTCCAGAGACTGCAAGGATATGAACGTGGAGATGGAGAAGGTTATGGCCGCCGTCAACATGGGGGCCCACGCCATCATGGATCTGTCCTCCCACGGTGATACGATTCCGTTCCGCCGCAGGTTGACCAGCCAGTGTCCGGCCATGATCGGCACCGTGCCGGTTTACGACAGCGTGATCCACTATCAAAGGGATCTGGATACCTTGACGGCGAAGGACTTCATCGACGTAGTCCGGCTTCATGCGGAAGACGGCGTGGATTTCGTAACCCTTCACTGCGGCATTACCCGCAAGACTATCGAACAGATCAAAAAACACAAGAGAAAAATGAACATCGTTTCCCGCGGCGGCTCCCTGGTATTCGCGTGGATGACCATGACCGGCGAGGAAAACCCATTCTACGAATACTTTGACGAGATCCTGGATATCTGCAGAGAATACGACGTGACCATATCCCTGGGAGATGCCTGCCGTCCGGGCTGTCTGGCCGACGGCTCCGACGTCTGCCAGATCGAGGAGCTGGTCCGCCTGGGAGAGCTGACCAAGCGGGCCTGGGCAAAGAACGTGCAGGTCATGGTGGAAGGACCGGGACACATGCCGATGGATCAAATTGCAGCCAACATGAAGCTGCAGCAGACCATCTGCAACGGCGCTCCGTTCTACGTGCTGGGGCCTATCGTCACCGACATCGCACCGGGCTACGATCACATCACATCTGCCATCGGCGGTGCCATCGCGGCGGCTTCCGGCGCGGCATTCCTCTGTTATGTGACGCCGGCGGAGCATCTGGCGCTGCCGAATGTAGAAGATGTAAAGCAGGGCATCAT
>CAZGED010000017.1:0-16156 GCA_964525085.1 uncultured Senimuribacter sp. | reverse complement strand
TATGACAACCTGGACGACTGGGAAATCGCAGAGGAAATGGGCGTCGCCAACTATGGACAGATGACGGCCGGCGGCTGGATGTACATCGGACCGCAAGGCATCGTTCACGGGACCTTTAACACCATCCTCAACGCAGGAAGAAAATATCTGGGCGTACCGGAGCAGGGCGATCTGGAAGGACACACCTTCGTATCCTCCGGCCTGGGCGGCATGAGCGGCGCGCAGCCGAAGGCTGCCAACATCGCTGGCGCTGTGGGCATCTTTGCCGAAGTGGACCAGTCCAGAATTGATACCCGTCACGACCAGGGTTGGGTTGACGTGGTCATGGACGACATCGACGAGATCTTCAAGCTGGCAAAGGAAAAGATCGCGGCCAAGGAGAGCATCTCCATCGCTTACCACGGCAATATCGTAGATCTGCTGGAAGCGGCAGTGGAGAAGGAGTTCCACATCGACCTGCTGTCCGACCAGACCAGCTGCCACAACGTGTACAACGGCGGCTACTGCCCGGTTGGCTTCACTTTTGAAGAGAGGACCGAGCTGCTCCACGAGGACAGAGAGAAGTTCTGCGAGGAAGTCGACAAGACCCTCCGCAGACACTACAACGCTATCAAGACTTTGACCGAAAGAGGAACCTACTTCTTTGATTACGGGAATTCTTTCATGAAGGCGATGTACGACGCCGGCATCAAAGAGATCTCCAAGAACGGCTACGACGATAAAGACGGCTTCATCTGGCCTTCCTATGTGGAAGATATCATGGGCCCGGTACTCTTTGACTACGGCTACGGCCCGTTCAGATGGGTATGCCTGTCCGGTAAGCCGGAGGATCTGGACGCTACCGACCAGGCGGCTATGGACTGCATCAATCCGGAGAGAAGAGCGCAGGACAGAGACAACTGGGTATGGATCCGCGACGCCAAGAAGAACAAGCTGGTGGTGGGAACCCAAGCCAGGATCCTCTATCAGGACGCAGAGGGCAGAAGAGATATCGCTCTGGCCTTCAACAAGCTGGTTCGGGAAGGAAAGTGCGGCCCGATCATGATGGGACGTGACCACCACGATGTGTCCGGCACCGATTCTCCGTTCAGAGAGACTTCTAACATCAAGGACGGTTCCAACGTCATGGCTGACATGGCCGTACAGTGCTTTGCCGGAAACGCTGCAAGGGGCATGTCCCTGTGTGCGCTGCACAACGGCGGCGGTGTAGGTATCGGAAAAGCCATCAACGGCGGCTTCGGGCTGCTGCTGGACGGAAGCGAGAGAGTCGATGAGATCATCAAATCCGCTATGATGTGGGACGTTATGGGCGGCGTCGCCAGGAGAAACTGGGCGAGAAACGAAAACGCTCTGTCCACCTCCGTTGAATACAACAAGAACTACGCAGGAAAGGGACACATCACGATTCCGTTCCTGGCAGACGACGATCTGGTGGAAAAGACCGTCGACAAGTTCGTAAAATAAAAGGAGCCGTATATGTCAACGTTATTAGTAAAGAATATCGGCCTGTTGCAGACTCCCGTAGGCAGCTTCAGCCACGGCGGAGAGAAGCAGGGCGAAAACCTGAAGCTACGTGACGCCGCTATCTTGATTGAGGACGGCATCATCCGTGAGATGACGGACGGCGGCAGGCTGCCCGGCGGAAGCGAGGACGCCGATACCGTCATCGACGCTGAAGGCAGGCTGGTGACACCGGGGCTGGTAGAGGGACATACCCACATGGTATTCGGCGGCTATCGGCAGCATGAGATCCCGATGAAGCTGAAGGGCGCGGGATATCTGGACATCCTGCGAGCAGGCGGCGGTATCTTGGATACCGTCAGAAAGACCAGAGCCGCCAGCTTTGAAGAGCTCTACGACAAGACAGAAGGCTTCTTGGACGAGATGATGGGCATGGGCGTGACCACCTGCGAAGCGAAGAGCGGCTACGGCCTGGATCTGGACACAGAGGTCAAGATGCTGGAAGTGCTGAAGAAGCTGAACCGGGACCACCCGATGGACATCGTATCCACCTTTATGGGAGCACACGCGATCCCGGAGGAATACAAGGACAGAGGGGACGCGTTTATCGATATGGTGTGCGAGGAGATGTTGCCTTACGTGAAGGAGCGGGGACTGGCCGACTATGCCGACGTGTTCACGGAGGATTCCGTGTTCAATTATGAGCAGAGCAAGAAGTATCTGGAAAGGGCGAAGGAGCTGGGCTTTGGACTGAAGATCCATGCGGACGAGATCGAAGCCATCGGCGGCAGCGTTCTGGCAGGCGAAATGGGCGCGGCCAGTTGCGAGCACCTGATCGCCATCAACGACGAGGGCCTGGCATCCATGGCAAAGGGCGGCGTCACCGCCATGTGCCTGCCGGCTACCTCCTTCTATCTGGGCGCAGAGTTCGCACCGGCCCGGAAAATGATCGAGCTGGGTATTCCCGTAGCGACGGCTTCGGACTTCAACCCGGGCTCCTGCCCGTCGCTGAATCTGCAGTTCGTCATGAATCTGGCCTGCATCAAGTACAGGATGCTGCCGGAGGAGGTACTCACCGCCGTTACCATCAATCCGGCCTGTGCCATCGGCAAAGGAGACCTGGTAGGAACGCTGGAAGCGGGCAAGCAGGGTGATCTGGTCATCTGGGACGCACCAGACATGGATATGCTGTGCTACCGATTTGGATCTAATCTGGCCTTACAGGTCATTAAGAAAGGAATTTTGGTATCATGAAACTAGTCGACATGCAGGTAAAAGAATATCTGGAAGTCCTGAAATCCGACGCGCCGGCTCCGGGCGGCGGAAGCGTCAGCGCCCTGGCCGGAGCTCAGGGCACGGCGCTGTTTATGATGGTGGCGGATCTGACCCTGGGCAAGGAGAAATACGCTGAGGATCAGGACGTGTGCAGGGAAGCCAAGGAAAAGGGCATGGCGCTGTATCGGGAGCTGGTGGAGTCTGTAGACAAGGACACGGAGGCTTTCAACCTGGTGGCCGAGGCTTTCAAGATGCCGAAGGACACGGAGGAAGAAAAGGCTGCAAGGAAGCAGGCGATCGCCGACGGCACCCTGGTATCCACCCAGGTGCCGTTTCGGACCATGGAGCTGGGCTACGAGGGCCTGATGCTGGCAAAGACTCTGATCGGTCATTCCAATCCCAACGCGGCCAGCGATCTTGGCGTCGCGATCTTAAATCTGACCGGCTGCATCAAAGGCGCGTGGCTCAACGTTTTGATCAACCTGCCGGGGATCAGAGACGAGGAGAAGAAGGCCTATTTCGCCGAGGAAGGCAAGAAGATGTATGATGAGGCGGATGCCATCGCCAGCAGCCTGTACGAGGCCGTGGCGGCTTCGCTGTAACGATACGGTATCTAACACCGCAGCCCTGTGACGTGTGGGCAGCACGGGGCGGAAATTCTTTGATAAAAAACTTGACGAGTGAAGGAGATTGAAAAAATGGCACAGATTATTGAGAGTATCCCTAACATCAGTGAGGGCCGGAGACCGGAGGTTATCGAAGCCTGCGTGGACCAGATTCGGACGACGCCGGGCTGCACGCTGCTCAATTATTCTTCTGACGAGAGCCACAACCGGACGGTCATCACCTACATCGGGGATGCCAAGGGTGTGGAGGAGGCCAGCGTCAAGCTGGTGAAGAAGGCGGCGGAGCTGATCGACCTGACGAAGCACAGGGGTGAGCATCCGAGAATGGGCGCTGTGGACGTGATGCCGTTCCTGGCCATCAAAGACTGCACGACGGAGGACTGTGTGGAGCTGTCAAAGGTAGTCGGAAAGCGGATCGCGGATGAGGCCGGCGTGCCGGTGTTCCTCTATGAATATTCGGCCACCAGACCGGAGAGACAGAACCTGGTCAAGATCAGAAAAGGCCAGTTTGAGGGCATGGCTGAGAAGGTGCAGGAACCGGATTGGGAGCCGGATTTCGGCGGCAGAAGGATCCATCCGACAGCAGGTGTCATGGCGGTCGGTGCCAGGCCTCCTCTCGTCGCATATAATCTGAATCTGAATACGGAGGACGTGCAGGTCGCCAAAAACATCGCCAAGATCATCCGTGAAAAGGATGGCGGACTAAAGTGTGTCAAGGCTATGGGCTTTGATATTGAGGATGAGGCGACCGGAAAGAAGTACGCACAGGTGTCCATCAACATGACCAATTTTGAGCAGACGCCGCTGTACCGGGTGACGGAGCTGGTCAAGGCGGAAGCGGCCAGATACGGCGTGGTGGTCACCGGAACTGAGATCATCGGTCTTTGCCCGATGAAGGCGCTGATCGATTCTGCGGAATACTACCTGCAGATAAAAGATTTTGATTTCCACACACAAGTACTTGAAAATCACATTTTATAGTGTTATAAATAGTATGGAAGAGATTTTTCGAGACGAGGGACAGGATATGACGGGCAGCAATTTTTCCAATTCGTTCTCTTTAACGGATGAGATCGTGGATATTATCCGGGAGCGCATTCTGAAGGGAGAATACAAGATTGGAGAAAAGATCAAGGAGAACCAGATTGCATCAGAGCTTCGTGTCAGCAGGACGCCGATTCGAGAGGCATTTAAACAGCTGGAAAATGAGGGATTGATCGACTACATCCCGAACCGGGGCTGTTTTGCCAAAGGATTTACGCAGCGGGACATCGAGGATCTCTATGCGGTCAGAAAGGCTCTGGAAATCCTGGCTGTGGAGTGGGCTGTGAACAGGATCAATCAGGCGGAGATCGAGAGGCTGCAGGAGCAGAGTGACCTGATGGAATTCTATACTGCCCGTAAGGACGGCAAGAAGGTTCTGCAGATCAATTCGGATTTTCATGCGGTGATTTATAACGCCACGGGAAGCCGTTTTATGGCGCAGGTGCTGCGGTCTTATAAAGAGTACATAGATCAGACCAGGAAGGTGATCTTCGATGAGCAAGGGTATCTGGAGGAAATCTTTCAGGAGCACAAGGCTGTGCTGGATGCCATCAAAGCTCACGATACGGAGGGAGCGAAAGAAGCCATGGCCAGGCACCTGGACGGCTCCAAGCGGCGGGCCGAGTTTATCTATAATGTGAAGTAGTGAAAAGACGAGAGACGCAGGTTTCCCAGGTGGAGACAGGCGTCTTTTTTGCGTGGTTTTTGTGTAACGTTCCGGTTAAGCCCCCACTGCAGGGGCACGTAAGAAGGAATTCCGGCAAAAGATCAAATAAACCTATAAAACCTATTGACAAAATAGGAATATCGTGTTATGCTTGATTTGTTCCATTGAAACAGAGGAATATTTTGGAAAGGAGATCCATGACGTATGAGAACAAAAATGGTTGGAAAACTGCATGAAGTTACCTATTGTTGTCGAATGCTGAGCTCCCGGGCAAAGGGTGCAGTTAGGCGCGGCAGCATGTTTTCTGTGCGTATATGAGTTTTTTTCGCAGCGCTTCGCGGAAGAAAGTCAACTGTCATTTGCCTGGGAGATGTAACATCCCAGGGTTTTTCATTTCCACGGATTTCACTGGAACAGAAGTAAAAGAACAAAGGAGAAGAATGAGATGAAACATATAAGAACAAAGAGATGGATTACGGTATTGATCGCGCTGGTTGCAGCTGCAGTCCTGTTTACCGGCTGCGGCAGCACATCAGAGGAGAGCAGCAGCGATGACAGCCAATTGGCAGCGATTCAGGAAAAGGGAAAGATTCTCGTCGGCGTAGAGGGGACTTATCCGCCATTTACCTACCACGACGATGATGACAGTCTGACAGGCTTTGATATTGAATTGGCGCAGGCGATTGCGGAAAAACTGGGTGTGGAAGTCGAATTTGTAGAATCAGATTGGGATTCCCTGCTGGCAGGAATAGACAGCGGCCGGATTGACACGGTCATTAACAATGTAACCATTACGGACGCGAGAAAAGAAAAATATGATTTTACGGATCCGTAGATGTACACTTACAGAGAGATCGTGACGAAGAAAGGGAACGAAGAAATTCAGAGCATGGATGACCTGGACGGCAAAAAGGTAGCCAATAACTCGACAGGAGACTATAACACCACCTTAGAAGAGCTGGGGGCAGAGATCGTCCCGATAGATACGGCAGAGGAAGCGATCAACCTGGTCGAATCCGGAAGGGCGGATTTAACCGTTTATGCCAGTGTATCTTTCTATGAATACCTGAAGGAGCATCCGGATGCGGATGTGGAAATCGCATTTCGCGTTCCGGACGAAGCGTCTATGACGGCGATCCCGGTGAAGAAAGACGAGCCTGAGCTGTATGATGCGATCAATGGAGCCCTGAACGAGCTTCGGACTGACGGCACACTAAAGGAGCTGTCAGAAAAATATTTTGACCAGGATCTCACAGAGAAAGGCTGAGCACAATGAGTGAGAGAGTTCTTGCAATATTGATCAATGCGTTCCCGCGCATCCTGATTCCGTGTATCAAAGTAACGGTTCCGCTGACTTTGCTGTCCTTTTTCTTTGGCCTGGTGCTGGCGCTGTTTCTGGCTTTGGTGCAGATTGCGGAGGTGAGAGGGCTGAAACAGTTCGCCCGCATCTATATCTGGCTGTTTCGGGGAACACCCCTGCTGGTCCAGCTTTTTATCATCTTTTTCGGCTTGCCGTCGGTAGGCATCATGCTGGATGCGTTTCCGTCAGCGGTCATCGCATTCTCCCTGAATCTGGCTGCTTATAATGCGGAAGTGATCCGATCGGCGATCCAGGCCATACCGGAGGGGCAGATCGAAGCGGCGTATATGGTGGGGCTGAACTACAGGCAGCTGATGATCCGCATCGTTTTGCCACAGGCGGCCCGCATCGCATTTCCGCCGCTGTTCAACTCGCTGATCGGTCTGACCAAAGATACATCGCTGGCGTCCAGCATTACGGTCATTGAGATGTTTTCCGTCGCACAGCAGGTTGCGGCCAGATACTATGAGCCGCTGGCGCTGTACTGCGAAGCCGCGGTCATCTATTTGATGATCTGCACGCTTCTGACTTTACTGCAAGGATATATGGAAAAGAAGCTTTCATGGAAATGTAAGGAGGTACAATCCGATGGAAAGAATTACGAAGATCAATCTGGAAACGGCATCTGAGGAAGTGCGCGCGGCGGCGGAGGCCCACAAAGCCAAAGGCTACCGCATTACCAATCAAAAACTGACCCTGCTGCACAACGTTACTGCGTTTCAGGCTCTGGAGGATCAGTCCTACGCCCTGGATCGGGAACTGGCCCGCCTGGTGGGAAAGAGAGCAGCAGACTTTTATGAGTACGCGATTTCTCTGGAGAATGACTGTCTGGTGTGCAGCACCTATTTCGCTAAATTACTGCGGGACAACGGCATTGAGGATTTTGCAAACTTTGATTTTACGGAAGAAGAGAAGCTTTTGATCGAGTACGGCCGTGCCATCGCCGATGATCCAAAAGGCGTTTCTGACGAGCTGTTTCAACGGATGAGGTCGGCGTTTGACGAAGAAACGCTGGTGGTCGTTACGACGATGGGGGTGTTCATGCTGGCAAACAATGCGTTTAACGACATTCTGCGGGTTCAGCCTGAAGCACTGGACAACTGAGAGGTGATGGAGGATGTTGGAGATCAGGAATCTCCACAAGCGGTTCGGCAGCGTGGAGGTATTGAAGGGCATCGATTTCCGAATTGAGGAAGGAGAGGTCGTTGCGGTGCTGGGCAGCAGCGGGTCGGGAAAGACCACTTTGCTGCGCTGTATCAGTTTTCTTGAGAAGGCGGACCAGGGCCTGTACATCTTTGATGAATTTGAAAAGGATATTACAGAGATCGACAAGAAGGAAATCCGCCGCCTGCGCACCAGGATGGGCTTCGTATTTCAGTCATATAATCTGTTTCGCAACAAAACCGCCCTGGAGAATGTCATAGAGGGTCTGGTGACGGCCAGAAAGGTTCCTGTGGAAGAAGCGAAGAGGAAGGGGCGGACGCTTCTGGCAAAGGTAGGGATGGCTGACAGAGCGGAATACTATCCCGACCAGCTGTCCGGCGGTCAGCAACAGAGGGTGGCCATCGCAAGAGCTTTGGCGCTGGATCCGGAAGTGATCCTGTTTGATGAGCCGACCTCGGCGCTGGATCCGGAGTTGACCGGAGAGGTGCTGGCAGTGATGAAGCAGCTGGCGGGAGAGGGAGTCACCATGGTGGTTGTCACCCATGAAATGGGATTTGCCCAGGAAGCGGCAGACAGAGTCGTTTACATGGAGGACGGCGTGGTCGTGGAGGAAGGCTCGTCCAAGGAGTTCTTCCGGAGTCCAAAGGAAGAACGGACCAGACGGTTTCTCCGGCGGACTTTGCAGGAAAGCGACTACTACATATAGGAAAAAAAGGGCTGTCGCACAGTTGACGAAAAATCAGCTGCAGCGATGGCCCCTTTTGATAAAATGGAGATTCACAGCGGCAGACCCGCTTCGGCGGTGTCAAAAAAAGAAGCGCAGAGCCTTTTTAGGAATCTGCGCACTTTGCTATTTTTGATATACCCACTCCAGCACGTCTCCGTCCTGCAGCTTCTGCTGGGCCTCAGCCACAGTGCAGAGCTCCCCGTTCAGCTTATACTGCCAGATACGGCTGGAATCGTAGTCTCCGTTCTCTACACCGCCGATGCCCTGCACGGAGCCGTCCGTGGTCTCCACGGTGATCGGCATGTCTGCCACGTTGCAGTAGAGCTGGATCGCCTCCAGAACCGTAGAGTTCTCCTCAATTTTAAACGGTTCCTCCGATACGTCCTCCAGCTCCGATTTTTTCGGAAAGTCTATGCTGACGGTTATCTCTATGGGATGGATCACCGGCGTCGCATCCTCCGTCTCCTCGCCGCAGCCGCTTACCAGGATCAGACAGCCGACAGTCAGCGCACATAGGATGAAACCGGTAAGGATTCTTCTCTTCATATATAGGTCACCTCTCATTCTCTATCGATAGTATACCATACTTTCACGCAGATTATAACCACACGGATGATACCCATGCCAGGCTATAATTGCATGGAAGTCATCAAGTCGTACATCTCATTGGCAGCCTCGTCTTCCTCGTCATAGACGATCAGGCTGTCCATGATGGTCATGCTGGCATGCATCCCGGAGAATTTTTTCAGTCCGGCATCAAAAGGATTCTCGTCGAAGACAGTGAAGTCGGCCAGCTTCCCCTGCTCTATGGTTCCGAAATCCCTGCTTCTGCCCAGAATCGCCGCCGCCTCCACGGTCAGCCGGTCGATGGCTTCCTCTACAGAATTCACGTGGCCGAAGACAGATTTGTTCAGATAATCCGTCGGCCAGGTGACAGTAAAGGCCAGCTGGTCAGGGTCCAGGTCCGCCGACCGGCAGGCTTCCTCCGCGATGCCCTTTTCCGCCGCCAAGACCAGCGCGTTGTTTTTATATCCCTTGCCGCGGATTTTATCAAAGGTGCGGCAGGCCTTTTCCGCCGATTCAGCGTCCAGAGCGTCCACGTGGATGTCGAAGCCTTTTTCACAGGCCGCCAGACACAGCCCGTCCAGCTCTTCCTGCGGGAAGAAAGCAAGGTTTTCGTCCTGACAGCATTCCAGCTTCAGCACGTCGAAGGTCATCAGGCCGTCCATTTCCGTACATTTGGTGCGCCCCTGGGAGAGGCGGTGCAGAACCATCCTGCGGTTCAGAGGCCGGTTGACATACAGGCTTGCGAAATATCTCTGGCGGACCGGTTCGCTTTCTCCGATCATGATCAGCAGACAGTCCTGATACAGCAGAGAGAAGTATTCCGGCGCGCACAGATCCAGTACGGCGGTAAACCCTTTGTCCGCCAGGTTCAGCGTCTGCTGCCGGACGAGGCCTTCCACATCCTCAAACGGCGACAGAATATGCATCAAAATGTCCAGCGGGGAGATCAAAGGTACGGCGTCGTCGTCCTCCACCACCTCGGCCACCACGGCGGCCGCCGCCGAATTCATCCAGCAGTGATAACCGGAGGCGTCCAGCAGAAGGACAGGCCGCTCGCTTTCAATCTCATCCAGCAGCCGGGCCGCCTCCTCAGGATCGTCGTAGTCGGCCAGCAGATGCTCATTGTACCCGTATCCGAAGATCAGCTCATCTTCGCGGCTTTGGGCATAGTCTGCCGTGTACTCCAGCACCGTATCCAGATCCCACACCGGATCGATGGAGAGATACAGATCCTCAAAGATCTGCAGGGACGGCGTGTCGTGGACGTCGATAAAGCCGGGGAACATGTATTTCCCATTTAGGTCGATGACCTCCGTGTCGCTGCCTGTGATCTCGTCCATTCCCTCAAACTCGCCTACAGCCAGCACGCGGCCGTCCTTGCACGCCACCGATTCCGCCCAGGGAAATTCCGGATCCTGGGTGTAGATATGCCCGTTGCGATAGATGATGTCTGCCGTATGTTTTTTCTTAAAAATTCCAAAAGCCATGGTCAACCTCCGATCTTTCCTATAGTTTCATTTTCAAAGCGGACGGAGCATAGCCGCCGTTGTCGCTGCCTCTTCTGATAGGCAGTATACGATATCTCTGTAGTTTTTTATACCACGGTCATGTAAAAGATATGTGAAAGTTATTTCTCATCGGTAAGAAACAGGAGGAAATCGTTTTCGTAGTAGTCTGAGAAGCAGTCCACGAAGGCGCTTCCCGTCCCCTTCAGCTTCTTGTCTTTTTTGTATGCCACCACCGTGGACAGGATTTCCTCCGGCATGACGGGCACTGCCGTGATGTCGGGGCCGCCGTAGTGGCCGACGGATTCGGAGGCCAAAATGATGCCTTCGTCTGCGGCGACCATCTCCAAGAGCATGTTGGCGTCGGTGGTCAGCAGGGTTACGTTGAATTTGGTGCCGTTGGCGTCATACAGACCTTTGTTGTAGTCGTAGAAAGAGGAATTGACGTCACCGGTGAGCAGGGGCAGGTCCGACAGCTCTTCCATGTGAAGTTCCTTCCGGCCGGCATAGGGATTCCTTTTGCTGAGAATGACGCACAGAGGCTCATCGATCAGTTTCCGGTACGCAATGTACGGAGGAATATCCGTCTCTCTGGCCTTCAGCACGGCAAAGTCCAGTTGATCGGTTTTCAGCATTTCATAGCAGTGATAATTCTCCAGAATCTGGATACTGCCCAGCACGTTGGCGTTGGTCTGAAAGAAGCGGTTGATGACCGGTACCAGGCCGACGATCTTGTAAAATGGAAACATGCCGATATTGAGAATGGACTTCCCTTCGCTTTTGTTCTGACCGAAGGATTCCATCAGGTCATCCAGGGCGTCCACGATCTTCAAACTGTATTTTTGGAATTTCCGGCCGTCCTCTGTCAGCTCGATACCCTGCGGCGTCCTGTCAAAAAGCTTCACGTCCAGTTCGTTTTCCAAAACCCCGATCTGCTGGGATATGGTGGGCTGGGTGATGTAAAGGGCCCGCGCCGCTTTAGAGAAATTCTTTTGTTTCGCGACCTCCAAAAAATAGTAGATCTGTCGTAATTCCATGAAATATTCCTTTCTGTTGATAGGGGTGCATGACGTTGACATGTGATGGTGACGTGGTTTAGCTATGATATTGACAGTTTTTTTTCGCATGAAACAATTATATCCTACAATGAAAGGTTTGTCCATAGGTAAAATCTATAGGAATATTGCGTCTTTCTATTTCCATTTTTCGACAAAAACCTCTAAAATAGAAGGAAACGATATAAAAAACTGGTGTTTTAACCCAAAAAGGAATGATTATTTATGAGTGACAACAAAAAAAGGATACAGGCCGACGAAGTCCAGGCGTGTCTTCCGGAAGTGATAGAGATCAGAAGAGATCTGCACAGACACCCTGAGATCGGCAGCAAAGAATTTCGTACTTCCGGCGTCATAAAAGAAAAGCTTGCCGAGTACGGCGTGGACTCCATAGAGAGCCCGCTTCCTACGGCAGTGGTAGCTTTGATCCACGGCAAGAAAGGGCCGGGCAGATGCGTGGCACTCCGGGCGGACATTGATGCCCTGCCGGTAGAAGAACAGACGGGTCTGCCTTTTTCCAGTGAAGTGCCCGGCATGATGCACGCCTGCGGCCACGATATGCATACGTCCATGCTTCTGGGAGTAGCCAGAATCCTCTGCCAGAAGAGAGACGAGTTCGCCGGAACGGTTAAGCTGATCTTCCAGCACAGTGAGGATACACAGCCGGGCGGCGCCAAGTTCCTGACGGAGGCTGGGGTTATGGAGAACCCTCACGTGGACGCGATTTTCGGTATGCATGTATTCCCTGACGAAAAGGTCGGCAAGATCGGCCTGCGTCCGGGACCTTTGACCACATCTGTAGACGTCTATGACTTTACCGTCAAAGGCAAGGGCGGACATGGCTCAGCGCCGCATACCACCAAGGATCCGATTCTGGCGGCCTGCCAGATGGTACTGCTGCTGCAGCAGGTTCCTGCCAGATATATCAATCCGCTGGAGACCGTGATCTTCCCGGTCAGCAAGATACAGGCGGGCGAAGCGGTCAACGTAATTCCGTCAGAAGCCAAGTTCTCCGGCGTTTCCCGCTGCTACGTAAACTCCGTTCGCGAGGACGTGGATAAGCAGGTGCGCCAGATCACGAGAGGCGTAGAGGAACTGAGCGGATGCACCATCGAAATCGACCGGCTTTCCAGCTATCCTCCTTGCTATAACGATGAAGAGCTTACGGCTATGGCGGGACAGGTACTGCGTGAACAGCTGGGGGAGGACAATGTCATCGACTTGAAAGAACCGATGTCCTTCAGCGAAGACTTCAGCTATTACGGCGAGATGACGGGAACACCGTCCCTGTATATGATGCTTTACGCGGGCCACGAGGGCGAATTGGTATCCTTACATAATTCGAAATGCGCATTGAAAGAGGAAGCCATGCCGACAGGCATGCAAGCCATGGCCACCATGGCCTTGGCCTATCTGCAGAAGGCGTAAAAGGCCGGATCTGCAGTGATAACTCAGTGAAACTTCTATGATTGAAGAGGTGGAGCGGTCCCGGAAGGGCGGGGACGGCTCTGCTTTGGATATAAATAAACTCTATAGAAAGGAAAAAGAACAATGTATAATTTTATGTTAGCATTTGTGATCTGCGCGCTGGTCTATGTGATCGGTGAATGGGTCGCAACACTTACAAAAGCATGGATTCCATCTGTCTTTGTAACCGCAGTAGTAATTCTGATCGGTTACTGGACTGTGATTCCAAAAGAAGTCATCAGCGACAGTGCCCTGTATGGATTTGCAGGATCGACCGGTATTTATTTATTGATTACTCACATGGGTACCGTCATTAGTCTGAAGCAGTTGATCGAGCAGTGGAGGACTGTCGTCGTCTGCCTGGTCGGACTGGCAGGCATGATGTTGCTGGGTTACTTTGTCGCTCCGCTCATCATCGACAAGACACTGATGATTGCGGGTCTGCCGCCTCTCACCGGTGGTATCGTAGCCGCTACGATCATGCAGCAGGCTGCTCAAGCCAAAGGGCTGGAGGTTGCGGCGGTCTTTGCTATCGCCATGTACTGCATCCAGGGCTTTGCCGGATATCCGATCACAGCCATCTGCCTGCAGAAGGAAGGCAGGAGACTGCTGAAGGATCTGCGCAGCGGGAAAATCGTCCTGACTGACGAGGACAGAAAGAACATGGCTACGGTAGGTCTGACTGCGGTTTCCAATGACGATACCAAAAAGCGTCTAATTCCGCCGGTTCCTGATAAGTGGAACACGCCGGTATTCATGTTCCTGAAGCTGGGCTTCGTGGCATGGCTGGCATCACAGCTGGGCACACTGACCGGTATCAGCGGCGCAATTTGGGCGCTGGTTCTGGGCGTTGTATTCACCACCCTTGGTTTCTTGGAAACCAATCTGCTGACCAGAGCGAACTCCTTCCAGATCGTGATGTTCGCTTTGATGATGTACATCTTTGACGGCCTGAAAGACTGCACGCCTGCGATGCTGAAGTCCATCATCGGACCGATGATCATCCTGATCATCATCGGCGTTGTCGGTATGGCAATCGGCGCTTTCATCATCTCAAAGGTTCTGCACATGTCCTTCCCTCTGGCATTTGCCAACGGTCTGACTGCGCTGTACGGATTCCCTTGCGACGCTATCATTACGACATCCACCTGTGAAGCTCTGGGTGAAACAGAAGAAGAAGTCCAGTACCTGATGAGCAAGATGTTCCCATCCATGGTAGTAGGCGGATTCATCACGGTAACGATCACATCTGTATTTATTGCAGGTATCTTCGCCGGAATGCTGTAAAATAAAGTGCAAGGTGATTTTGTATGAGATTAGAAGAAACTGCGAAAAAATATGAGGACTATCTGGCCCAAATGCGGTACCGTTTCCACGCCCATCCTGAGGTCAGTGAGAAAGAATTTGAAACCTGCCGCGCCATCAGAGAAGAACTGGACAAGATGGGTGTAGAATGGAGACAGTGCGGCATTGAAACCGGAACACTGGCGACGATCAAAGGCGACAAGCCGGGCAGAACGATTCTGATCCGCGGCGACATCGATGCTTTGACCGTACAGGAAGAGACGGGGCTGCCGTATGCCAGCCAGAACGAAGGTATCATGCATGCCTGCGGCCATGACTGCCACATCTCCATGATGCTGACGGCGACACAGATTTTGAACGATATGCGTTCTGAGCTGTGCGGGACCGTGAAGCTGGCGTTCCAGCCGGCGGAGGAGGTTGCCGTAGGTGCAAAGGCCATGATCGCAGACGGCGCTTTGGAAGGTGTCGAGGGCTGTTTTGCCATTCACGTATGGACCGACGTGCCGACAGGACATGTGTGCTGCAAAGCGGGACCGAGGATGGCGTCAGCTGACTGGTTCAAGCTGTTTATCACAGGCAAGGGCGGCCACGGAGCCGCGCCTCATCGGTGCATCGACGCTGCGGTAGCTTCAGCGGCCATTGTGAACAACCTGCAGACCATCGTCAGCAGAGAGATCGATCCGACGGATCCGGCGGTAGTGACGGTAGGCATCATGGATGTAGGCACCCGCTATAACATCATCGCAGAAAAGGCAAGACTGGAAGGAACTTCCCGCTGTTTCAGCAATGAGCTGTGGGAAACCATGCCGGGACGTATCGAGCAGATCGCCAAGGATACGGCAAAGACGCTCCGCTGTGAGGCAAGAATGGAGAACATTCGTCTGGTGCCGCCGACCATCAACGATCCGATGATGGCAGGCTTCGCGGAAGGCGCTTCCGAAAAGATTCTTGGCCCGGGCAGTTCCATCTCTCTGGATCCGACCATGGGCGGCGAAGATTTCGCGTTTTTCATGCAGGAGGTCCCGGGGGCAATTCTGCTTCTGGGCACCGGCAGCGAGGCCTGCGGCGCTGTATGGCCGAACCACTCCGGCAAATTCTGCGTAGATGAGAGCATGCTGATCAAAGGAGCTATGATCTATGCGCAGGTTGCCATGGATTTCAATGGGAGCCGGGCGTAAGCGCAGAACTGTAAAACAGTAGAATCAAAATATATATCAAAAAAGCCGCAACCCGATGGACGATGTTCTCCATCGGGTTGCGGCTTTTTTCTAGAGTCTCTCCTCATGATTCGATGACCTTATCGACCGTGAAGGTGAACTGAGATACGGCCGTGACAGAGCCGGGATATTCTTCTATTCTCCTCTGATTCTGTCTCCTGTCGATTGGGCCTCAAAAATTCGAAAATATCTCTTAACAAATGTCAGATAAGGTGTATAATAACCATGTGAACCGATGCCTGCAGGCTGCAATAACCCAGAAGGCGAACCGTACATCGGAGTGTATCCGGCCTCTGTTGCAGCAAAAAAGGAGCCGCCGCTCCGGCTGATGAAAATCAGCCGGCACGGCAGCCCCTTTTTCATAGGGTGATAAGCCCTGCCGGGGCAGCATGCCGGAGATAAAACCCGCTATGCGGGTGAAAACGATTTTGAGAGGGGGTTGAAAAGGGGTACAGTTTAAACGGGCCGTGCATAAAATAATACTTAATTTTGTGCATAGGCAAAAAATCAAATGTTGCATATAATTTTGACTGAGATAAGCAATATGGATGCGACATGTAAACAACACACAAAGAGGAGGTAAGAAATGGAAATCAAAACCGATATAGAAATTGCACAGGCGTGCAGCAAGAAGAAAATCACAGAGATCGCTAAGACAGCGGGGGTAGAGGAAACCTACCTGGAGCAGTACGGCAACTATAAAGCAAAGGTGGACT
>CAZGED010000016.1:11237-16199 GCA_964525085.1 uncultured Senimuribacter sp. | reverse complement strand
GTCCAGGATCATCTGATCGCCGGTGTAGGCGTGAATGGTGGTCATAAACCCGGTACGCAGTTCCCGATAGTTGTTGAGCGCCTTTGCCATAGGCGCCAGGCAGTTGGTGGTACAGGATGCCGCAGAAATGACGTCGTCTTCGGCCGTCAGCGTCTCATGGTTCGTTCCGTATACGATGGTTTTCAAATCGTTTCCCGCAGGTGCGGAAATGAGGACCTTCTTCGCTCCGGCCCGGAGATGGGCTTCCGACTTGGCCTTGGAGCAGAAGAATCCGGTACATTCCAGAACAATGTCGACGCCCAACTCTCCCCACGGCAGGTTTTCCGGATCCTTTTCAGACAGGATCGTGATCCTCCTGCCGTCCACGGTAACAGAACTGTCATCGCTGGTCACCGTGTGACCGTGATAGCCTCCCTGTACGCTGTCGTATTTTAACAGATGCGCCAGCATGGCAGGCTCCGTCAAATCATTGATGGCCGCGATCTCCATGGTCTCATCCTCAAAAATCTGCCGGAAAGCCAGCCTTCCGATTCTTCCGAATCCGTTAATCGCAATCTTTGTCATATGAAATGCCCTCCTTTTTTTCTTCATGATGCAGTATGTCCAGATGATGATTCCCCCATGCCGTATCACCTTCTGTTTCCTACAAACATGATACCGCATCCGGAAAACCAATGCAACTAAAAATCTACGCCTCGCACGCTTGATACAGCTCTGCCGTGGTGCGGCGAATCCAGTCTTCAAAGGCCGGCACATCTGTATGATCTCCGGCGAAACAGGCGATAAAAGGCTGCTTTCCATAGACGATGCCCACATCGTGAGTCAGTTCCTCGTCCTCGCCTGTCTTGTGAGCGATATCCACCTGATCTCCCAGGATGCCTCCCATTTTGTGGTGGATCTGCTGGAGCAGCAGTGTGTCTTTGACGGTTTCCGAAACCTCTTCACTGACAAAAGCATGCCGGTATACCTCCTCCAGCAGGGAGGCGATTTCCGTCGGGACGATGTAATTCTCTTCGCCCCGCCCGGAGGCTTCCTCATCAAAAAGACACCGGTTCAGCGCCGTACCCTCAAGGCCCATCCTTTGAAATTCCTTCCTGAAGGCTGGGATCCCGTAACGCCGGACGAGCACATTGGTCGCCGTATTGTCACTGAGAGAAATCATCAAATTGCACAGGGTGCGGACATCCACCACCGGCTCACCGGTAAAGAGGGTCAGCGCGCCGCAGATCGGCACCTTGTCCTGTTCACGGACCCTGATGGGTTCTGTCATAGACGCAGTGCCCTCAGCATCCCATTTAGAGACAGCCATAAACAAGGGCAGCTTGATGACGCTGGCCGCCGGGAAACGGTCATCCTCATGATAGCCCAGTTCCTCTCCGGTGACCAGATTTCTGTAGAAAAATCCTACATGCCCCTTTTGCTGTGAAAGTTCCTTTAGCATTTGATTCCGAAGGCCTTCCGAAAGGGTCCTCTCGCCATTTCCTCTATTGGTTTCCGCTGTCATGCTTTGCCCTTGCCTTTCCGTTCTTCCTCGGCAGATTCTCTGTTACCGGCCGAGTCTGTTTGTAAATAAAGCCTTCCCTGCCGGGTAATGCGGGTGCCGCTGCGTCCTTTTCCGATCTCCACCATGCCTTGCTCTTCCAGGGATGAAAGAAGCGTTCTCATCTTCCCGTCGCTGATCTCCATGCCTTGCATCCTCAGTTCATGGATGAGGGAAGTTCTTCCGATCCCGTGAGAAAGGGATGTGTGGGCATCGATGATGCGTAGCAAACTTCGTTCCGTATCCGGCACAGAAAGCAGTCCCTCCCCGGCGGATCCTTCCTTATACCGGTACAGATATTCCGGTAGGACAGAAAAGGTGCGATAGTAGATGGATACATTTTCCAGTTCTCTCACATTTCCCGGCCAGTCATGCTCTCTGAGAAGGTTTTGCTCTTCCTCGGTCAGATTGCGGTAGGAAGTGCCTAAATAGTGCTGCGTCAAAGCGGGAACGTCCTCCCGTCGGTCTCTCAAAGGCGGCATGACGAAAGGGAGAACATTCAGCCGATAAAACAAGTCATTGCGGAATTCTCCGTTTTTGACAGCCAATTCCAGGTCCTTATTGGTGGCGGTGATCAGACGGACGTCGATATCGATCAGCCGGTTTCCACCGATCTTCATGATCTGCTTTTCCTGTATGACTCTCAGCAGATGGGTCTGCACGTTGAGGGAAATATCGCCAATCTCGTCGAGGAAGATGGTTCCATGGTTGGCCTGTTCAAACAAGCCTACCTTTCCCTTTCTGTGGGCGTTGGTGAAAGCGCCGGGTTCATAGCCGAACAATTCGCTTTCCAGCAGACCCTCAGACAAGGAAGCACAGTTAATTGCGACAAAAGGCGCCCGCCTGCGGTCTGACGCATTATGGATGGATTGCGCCAGAAGTTCCTTCCCCGTGCCGCTTTCTCCCTGGATCAAAACGGTATAGTCGGTGGACGCAATCTTTCGCGCCTTGGCGATAATCTCGTCCATCACCGGATCCCTGTGGATGATATCATCAAATTGATGCCTGGCGAAAAACCCGTTTTCCCGGTTCTGATGCGTTTCCTCCGCCCTGTCCGCCTCGTCCTGCAGCATGATGCAGCAAGCCACGGTCTCGTTCATGACGGAAAAGGTGTATTGCACACAGTCATAGATGTGGTCGAAGATCGTCAGCATATACTCGGATGTGCCCCCTTTTCCCATCGTTTCCAGATCGAGATACTGCCGAAGATCCAGTTCGTCGAGACTTACCACGCGAAAGACGGAAAAGGCTTTTTTGTTGGCATAGACCGTCCGGCATTGACTGTCTATCAATACCATGGCTTTCTTTTCCTTGTTGACGATGAGGTCCAGCATCTCGCTTTTCAGGTAACTGTAGAGATAGTTGTCCTGAAGGGATGTATTGCACGTCGTAATAGACCGCATATAACGGACCAGATTCTGGTTGACTACGTCCAACTCCAGGTTCAGTTGCTTCATCAACATATACATGGTCTGGAAGTCCACCTTACGATAGCCGATATCGATTACCTTTTTGATATAGGGAGGAACCAGGTGAGGCTCTCCCGGTGTCACCGCTATGGTGTATTTTCTGTATATCCCCGTGTATTCCATGCTCCGGTCATAGGGGATCATGGTGATATGGTTGATCCCCGCCTCGGGGAAGGCCTCTATGGTTTCCAGCGCCGTATCATAGCTGTCGTTTACCACCAGCACGCTGCTGCCGGAGGGGATTTGGGTCAGCTCTTCCAGCGTGCCGCTCTTCAGGCAGCGGCTGATCTTGATCATCTTTGTATAGTCGCTGATGTAATGCCGGAAAGACTGAAAGGGGACTTCACTTGCCACCAGATATGCGTCATCTTCCATGAGCGGCGCGATCCTTTCCAGTTCATCCAGGTAGTAGAGTTTGAAATGGATCTGTCCCTGAAAGACCTCTTCCAGATTCTGCTTTACGAACTCCATCGCTTTTGGATTTTCGGCGTTTGCGAATATAATGCCCACCTGCTTCATGCTTCACCTTCCGTTTCCCTTCGCTTTCACTTGTTTACCGCTGGTTTTCTTTGTCACTCACTGCATCCTGTGGTCACCGGTCGCTCACTGCCGTCAGGAACAGTATACCAGAAATCAATTCGGATTTCAATAGGATGGAATGGGATTTTATCTCGTTAAAGCGGAGTTGCATCCCGCATTTCAAGAAAGGTTTCTGCAAAGATTCGCTGAATTCCGACATTTCTCAAAAATGGCAATCTGGCACGATACTTGCGTATTACATTGTATATTCTATTTTCAAAAATGCGAAAATCCTGCGATGGGATGCACCCTCCGCATCCGATTTTCACAGAAAGGCGGACTAGTATTTATGGACAAAAAGCAAAGAGCCTTGGAATCCTATTTGAAATCTCTGATCCAGAAAGGGGGTTATCCCGGTGTGGCCGTATGCCTGCGAGGACCTCAAGGCGTGCTGTACGCAAAAGGCTTCGGTCTTCGAAGCATGGAACCGGAAAGGCCAGTAGACGAAAATACCGTGTTTGGAATTGCTTCTATGAGCAAGTCCATGACTACCCTCGCATGTTGCATCCTGGCCGTAGAAGGCAAACTCAGTCTGGAGGATCCCATATCAAAATATTTTCCGAATCTTCATCTGCCAGGCGTTCCCGATGAAAGCGTAACCCTGCGGATGATCGCCCTCCATCGGGCCGGCATTCCTCCGATGGAACCGTTGGAATGGTCCATCGCCATGAACAGCAAGGAGCGGAAAACCGAGGCGCATCAGGCTTTGATCGCTTCTGCGCCTAATCCGATGAACACCATCGATCAGATTGTGGCGTATCTGTCAGAAGGGCCTTATGGCAGCCTGGGCGCGCCGGGGGAATACATGAGCTATTCCAACGAAGGCTATGCGCTTCTGTCCTACGTAGTGGACATGGCGGCCGGCGTGACGTTGGAGACCTTCCTGATGGAGCGGATTTTCAAGCCTCTGGGAATGTCCAGAACCGTCCTGGATCTGGACGGCAGCGAGGCGAAACAGCTGGCCGGCGGTAACATCACCAGTCTCTTCGAGCGGGATGAGGACGGAAAACTGGTCTGGGATGACGACTGGTCGGTACTTCCTCCGTTTCGGGGCTGTGCCTGCGTCAAGTCTACAGCCTCCGACCTGGCGAAATATTACCAGATGCTGAGCAATGGCGGCTCCTTTGAAGGCGTGCAGGTCATTCCATCGGAAGCCGTGGAATTACTGATCGGAAAAGCATACCCGCTGAAGGACAAACCGTTCTACTGCATGGGGCTGCGAAAGCGGCTGCTTGCGGGAAAGCTGATGTGCGATCACGGCGGCGCCCTTCACGGCACGTCCACCATGGGCGGCTTCATCGAAGGCGGATATTCCGTCGTGGTTCTGTGCAATGAGGGCGAAGTAGAAATGCAGGATCTGCAATGGGCCTGTTA
>CAZGED010000016.1:0-11137 GCA_964525085.1 uncultured Senimuribacter sp. | reverse complement strand
TACATTCGGAACGGAAAAGCATGGGGCGTGAAATGCGGCAGCCGGATCTATCAAAGAGAAGCGTGACCCTGATACAGAAAACGGACACGGATCCGCAGTTTCAGAACATTTGAGGAAGGGAGATGTAATCATTAAAGACTATATTATCAAAAGGTTACTTTTAGGCGTATTGCTCGTCATCGCCGTATCGATTCTGGTCTTCAGCCTGTTGTACCTGATGCCGGGCAATCCGATCGACATTATGACAGACAGCAAGGTTTCCGCTGAAAAGCGAGCGGAGCTGGTACATCAATACGGTTACGATTTGCCGTATTATCAACAGTATTTTAACTGGGTGAAGCAGATTGTCGTCGATCACGACTTCGGTAATTCTGTCAGATACAAGGTTTCTGTCTGGAGCCTGATGAAGGACAGGATTCCAAGAAGCGTGGTTCTCTGCGGCTGGTCGCTGCTCATTGAAATGCTCATCGCCCTGCCGATGGGCCTGATCTGCGCCATACGAAAAGACTCCCTTCTGGACCGGTTTACCGTGAATTCGAGTCTGGTGCTGACGGCGTTGCCCAGCTTCTGGCTCGGTGCGCTGCTGATTCTGATTTTCTCCGTCGGTCTTCACATCCTGCCGATCAGCGGCTATCAGGGTGCCAAGTACTTCGTGCTTCCGGTCTTTTCTCTGGTTGCCTCCTCGCTGGCTGGGACTCTGCGTTTGACTCGTTCTGAGGTCCTGGAAATCATCAACGAGAAGTTTGTCACCACGGCCTACGCGAAGGGACTGCCTCACAGAACCGTCATGATCAAGCACGTTCTTCGGAATTCGCTGATCATGGTAACCGTGCAGGTGTTCATGTCCATTCCTTGGCTGATTTCCGGTGCCGTCGTCACGGAAAAGATCTTCGGAATCCCCGGAATGGGGAATCTGCTGCTGAATTCCATCGTTGTACAGGACTTTCCTGTGGTTCAGGCCATGCTGCTTTTGATTGCGATCCTGACCGTGATCTGCAATCTCATCAGCGATATCCTGGTTGCGGTCCTGGATCCGAGGATCCGGATCTCCATAGGCGGAGGTGACAAATGATGAAAAACGCCAGATTAAGAGAAACCCTGCACAGCTGCCTGAAGAACACCAATTTCATGATCGGCCTGGTCATCCTGGCCAGCGTGATCCTGGTTGCCATCTTCTCGGAGCAGCTGGCGCCTTACGGATATACTGAGCAAAGCGTGGGAGCCGCCTTTACGTCTCCCAACGGCAGCTTCTGGTTCGGAACAGACGAATTGGGAAGGGACATGCTTTCCCGTGTCATCTACGGTACCAAGATCACTTTGTGGGTTGCCTTTCTGGGCGCAGCCCTCCAGCTGGTCATCGGCGTGGTGGTCGGTCTGATCTGCGGCTACTTCGGCGGCTGGGTCGACCGGGTCTTCTCCTTCCTGACAGATCTGACCTGGTGTATTCCGAGCACCATCCTGGCTCTTGCGGTAGTAACCCTGATCGGAAAAGGGCTGACCAATTCCGTCATAGCCATCGCCCTGGTCGCCTGGGCTTCTTATGCCCGGCCGGTACGGGCAAAGACCATGTCCCTGAAGACGCAGGCTTTCGTCGAGACCGGTGCGGCCTTCGGCGAATCTCCTTTTGCTTTGATGTTCCGCTATATTCTTCCAAATATCGTACCATCGCTGATCGTCATGGTCTCCACCACACTGCCTTCGACCATCCTTTCTGCGACGACGTTGTCCTTCCTGGGACTGGGTTCCCAGGCACCGTCCCCTGACTGGGGGCTGGCTTTGTCCAACGGCATCAACTATATCGGCAGCGCACCGTGGATGAGCATCTTCCCGGGCATTGCCCTGGTGTACACCGTCATGGGCTTCAGCCTGCTGGGCGAAGGCATTCGGGATATCCTGGATCCGCATCTGAAATCGCAGTAGAAAGAGGTGTGACATATGGAAAAAGAATTATTGAAACTGGAGCATCTCAGTATCGATTATAAAGTAAAGGGCGGTTATCTCTCCGCCGTAAACAATGTCAGCATCAGCATCCGCCCCGGCGAGATCTTCGCCATCGTCGGCGAGTCCGGCTGCGGGAAGTCGACCCTGGCACACAGCATCATGCGTCTGCTCCCGGGCGGCAACGAAAGGGTCGAAGGAAACATTATCTTCAAAGGAGATAACCTGCAGGACTACACCCAGAAACAGATGGAAGCCATTCGGGGCAAGGATATCGGCATGATCTTCCAGAACCCGTTGGATTCCCTGAACCCGGTATATACCACAGGGAAACAGGTGGAGGAGGCGATTCTGCTGGATCAGGTGGATAAGCAGGAAGCCTGGAATCGGGTGATCCAGCTGTATAAGGATGTAAAAATGCCGGACGCGGAGGAGCGGGCCAACAGTTTTCCTCACGAGCTGTCGGGCGGCATGCGCCAGAGAGTCATGATCGCCATGATGCTTTCGAGAAATCCGGAGCTGCTCATCGCCGATGAGCCGACGACCGCGCTGGATGTGACCATCGAGGCGCAGATTCTGGAGATCATCAAGGATTTGAAAAACATTTATCATACATCCATCATGTTGATCACCCATAACTTTGGTCTGGTAGCAGAGGTGGCGGATAGAATCGCCGTCATGTACGCCGGAGAAATCATCGAGTTCGGAGACGTATTTGAGTTGTTCGAGAATCCTCAGCATCCGTATACGCGCCTGCTCATGAAGGCGCTTCCGAGAAAGACCAAGAAGGAAGGCCGGCTTCAGACCATCGACGGCACGGTTCCCCGGATTCTGAACAAAAAACCATGCTGTCGGTTTGGAAATCGCTGCCCGTACGCCAAGGACATCTGCCACAACGAGATGCCGCCTGATGTTTTCATCCGTGACGGCCACATGTGCCGGTGTTTCCTGGCGGAAGAAATGGCAAAGGAGGTGTAGCGTTCCATGGCAAAAGCTGTAGAGATCAATCATTTGCAGAAATACTTCAAGGTATCCAAAGGCCTGTTTAAGCAGGACCACCGCATGGTGAAGGCCGTGGATGACATTACCTTCTCCATCGAGGAGGGTGAAATCGTCGGCCTTGTCGGCGAATCCGGCAGCGGGAAGACTACCCTGGCCCGGGTTCTGCTGACTCTGACCAAGATGACCGGCGGAAATGCTGTCATCGACGGTGTCGACCTGTCAAAAGCGACAAAAAAGGATATGGACAAACTTCACCGGGAAATCGCCGTCGTGTTCCAGGATCCGGCCTCCAACCTGAATCCAAGGGAGACCGTGGAAAGCTCCATCATGCGGCCCATGATCATCCATGACGTGCCAAAGGCCCAGGCAAAACAAAAGGCCAGAGAGGTGCTGGAAATGGTCAAGATGGACCTGCGCTACCTGGACAGCTACCCGCATCAGCTTTCCGGCGGACAGCTGCAAAGAATCGCCATCGCCAGAGCACTGGCTCTCTCACCGAAGATCATGATCCTGGATGAACCGACCAGCGCTCTGGACGTATCCGTACAGGCACAGATTCTGAATCTGCTGCTGGATCTGCAGGAACAGATGAATCTGACCTATCTGGTCATCACCCACGATCTGAACGTCATCAAGTATATCAGCGATAAGATCGCGGTCATGTACTTGGGACAGCTGGTCGAGTTCGGTCCTACCGAAGACGTGGCCAACCATCCGAGACATCCTTATACAAAAGGTCTGATGGACGCAGCCCCGATCCTGGATCCCCGGCTGCGGGGGAAGGAGAAGGAGATCATGAAAGGCGATCCGGGCAGTCTGATCTCGTTGGGCGAAGGATGCAGATTTTATGCGAGATGTAAGTATTCCACTGAGGCATGCGCCTCCACGAACCCTGAGAGCATCATGGTCGGCGAGGCCCATCAGGTGGCATGCATCCACCCGCTTAAAATAGAAGAAACTATCTCAAAAGAAGAAACCAATTAGATGAAGGAGGAATTTTTCATGACAAAGAAATTATTCGCCCTGCTCATGGTTTTCGTCATGGTCTTCTCACTGGCTGCCTGCGGCAGCAGTGAGGACGGGTCTTCCGCGGAGAAGACCACGCTGACCATCGCAGACGATGAGTGGTACGGAACCGACCTGTATCAGCAGGATACATGGTCCACAGTGCAGACCCTGATCGCCGATACGATCTTCTCGATCGATCCGGAAACAGGAGAGCTGGCCGACGGCATCTGTACCGACCTGGAAATCAGTGACGACGGTCTGACCATGACCATGAACCTGCCGGAGGGCAAATACTATGCCACCGGAGAGCAGGTAGAGCCGGAAGATGTGAAGGCTTCCATCGAATACGGCCAGGAAATCAGCCCTTATGCCGACGGATATACCAACATTGAATCCATCGACATCGACGGCAGACAGATCACCTTCCATCTGAGCAGCTTCAGTTCAGCCATGCTGTACTATCTGGGCGAGTGCTTTATGGGCGTCATCGACAAAGACCAGCTTGACAGTCTGACTCCGGATGAGCTGATGTGGCAGGCAGTGCCTTATGGCCCGTACTATGTAGATTCCTATGAACCGGCTTCTTACGTGAACCTGAAACCGAATGAAGGCTACGTCTGCGACGTGCCGCTGGTGGAGAACAAAGGTGTCATGCCGATTGAAGAGATCTACGTCAAATTCAACACAGACCCATTCACCGTCATTGAAGAGCTGAAGAGCGGCGATGTGGATTACTGGTCGGGCGTTACCATGGATGCCATGGATCAGCTGGCAGATGCGGATAACGTGACCGTCACTGCGAAACAGTATCCGAATGTCGCCTTCATGGAGTTGAACACCTCGGAAGGCAGCATTTTCGCCGATGACAGAGTTCGTCAGGCACTGTGTCTGGCCATCGACAGAGATGCGGCCGCTGCGTTGACCAATGGTACCACCGTGGCAGAGTATTCCATGATTTGCCAGGGCATGCTGTACTTCAACCAGGAGGCGGAGGACGTCTTCAAATCAGAGTACTCCAACGACATTGACAAAGCGAAAGAACTTCTGGCAGAGGCCGGCTGGGAAGACACGGACGGAGACGGCTACCTGGATAAGGATGGCGAAATCTTCGAGTTCACCATGTACGCCTCTGACGACAACCGGAGACAGCTGATTGTCCAGGCGATGCAGGAGCAGCTGAAAGCCATCGGTATCAAGATGGACAGCGAAGCCATCGACTGGAACTACGTCCACGAATATCTGCGGTCAGACGACTACGAAGCCGGTATTCACGGTCTGGAGTGGATGGATCCGATCCTAATCCTGAACAGCTGCTTCGACGATCCGGATGCACCTAACAACACAGATGAATATTACGCCAAAGTGGCGGACGCTGCAGCTACCGTAGACGACAACGAGCGGAGCGAGAAACTGGGCGAGATCCAGATGGAAGATCTGTATCCTGAATGGAACATGATCCCTCTGTACGGTGATGTAACCTACATTGCTTACAACTCCGATCTGAAGGGCATCAACGTCCTGTCTAACGGATTCCTGTACTGGAACGATCTGTCCTGGTAAGATAGGGCGGATTTCTCCGATTGCGTTCTATCCGGGACATTGCAGCAAACGTATGCAGAAAGCCGGGCGAATTTTTTCGACCCGGCTTTCTATACAAAGCGAGAAGGAGGAGAGAAACATGGTATATCCCAAAAAATTGCAGTTTGGCGGAACCGTCGGTCTCGTTGCGCCAAGCTCTCCGGTTTCTGAAGAACGGGCGAAGCAATGCATCAACAGGATCAAGAGCATGGGATTCCAGTTGAAATGCGCCGACAATCTGTCCGCCTCCAAGGGCGGTTATATGGCCGGTGACGAGGAAACCCGCGTCTCCTGGCTTCACCGCATGTTCCAGGATCCCGATGTAGATGCCATTTTCTGCATCCGAGGCGGAGACGGAGCCAACCGGCTTACGGAATTCATCGACCCGGATGTCATCAGAAACAATCCGAAAATCTTTGTAGGTTACAGCGATATCACGAGCCTGCACCTCCTGTTTAACCAGATGTGCGGCCTGGTCACGTTCCACGGGCCGATGGTGTCCTCCAACATGGTGGATCACTTTGACCAGATCAGCAGGATCAAGTTCTTTGAGGCTTTGATGGGGGAAACGGTTTACACCTACAGCTCGCCGGAGGGAAAGCCCCTTCAGGTTGCCCGCCACGGACAGGGAGAGGGAAGGCTGACCGGAGGAAACCTGACCGTGATGTGCAATACCATCGGCACCCCTTATGAAATAGACACGGACGGGAAGATCCTGTTTATTGAAGAAATCGGCGCCCACATCGGAAACATGGATCGCAATATTTTTCAACTGAAACATGCCGGAAAACTGGATCATGTAGCCGGTATCCTGTTGGGCCAGTTTACCAACTGCCGGCAGGACGAGGAGGATTACAGCATCGTCAATGTCGTTTCTGAAGCGACCCGGGGCCTTGATATCCCGATCCTATATCACGTCCAGTCCGGTCATGAATTTCCGATGATCACCCTGCCTATGGGTGCGGTCTGCCAGGTGGATACGAAAAGCCTGTCCGTCCGTTTTCTCATAGACCGTGGACCGGCAATTTCGTAGCCGCATTACATTCCCCTTCTATCCCCATCTATGTAAAATGCGGCTACAGCACGTCACGGATCACCCGCAGCACGTTGAGATGACTGATCTTGTCGATCTCATCGTCCGTAAAGGAATCTTCCATACGCATCAGCAGAGCGGTGAATCCGCTGTAATCCACCAGTTCGCCGTTGTCGTCGATGCCGTCAAAATCGGAGCCGAAGCCGATGGCGTCGATGCCGGCCTTGTCCTTCATATACAGCAGATGCTCTATGATCCAGTCGATCTTCGGCGCCTCCGCATCGTCCCGCAGGAACGGCCCGTTGAAGTTGACGCCGGCAACACCTCCTGCGTTTCCTATGGTCTTCAGCTGATCATCGGTCAGATTCCGGCGATGACCGCACAGTGCCCGGGCGCAGGAATGGGTCGCAACAAAAGGCTTTTTGCTGTACTTTGCCACATCATAAAAGCCGCCTTCCGATAAGTGAGAGACATCGATGATCATGCCCAGTCGGTTCATCTCCTCTACGACCTCTATGCCAAAGGGCTTCAGACCGCGCATATGCTCCTTCGGGTCGTCGCTGCTGGGATATCCGAGGCTGTTTTCAAAGTTCCACAGTAATGTGATCAGCCGCACTCCCATGTCATAGACTTCCTGCAGCCGCTCCATGTGACCCTCTCCCGTCTTCTCATCATCCAGAAAGACGCCGTCCTCCACCGTCAGCAGAGAAGAGAGCAGTCCCTCGTCCCGGTTCCTTTGTATTTCATCCGCGCTAAACACCGGCCGGATATGTTTGTTCCAGGTTTCCATCTGTTTTTGATAATAGCCGTAAATTCCCTTAAGAATATCGTAAGGCGCCATGGTCTTCATCTCGTTTCTGGACAGATACATGGCAAAAAACTGGACCAGTCCGTCATTTTCTTCTAACAGCTTCAGATTGACAGATCTATCTCCGTCATAAAAGCTGCTCTCCGGGTTTCTCCACCCCTCGATCAGGGTGTCACAATGCATATCTGCGATTCTCATAGAGTTCCTCCTTCTTTGCTTTCTCACACTGTTCTGATTAGATTGATGCTCTGCGGACCGCCCTTCCCAGACGTCCGTTGACCGCTTCTCCGCCGCGTAGGGCGATCCGGCCGCCGATCAGCACTTCGTCGATCCCCGCAGGCGCCGCCGTCGGATGCTCAAAGGTGGCCCTGTCTTCTATCTTCTCCGGATCAAAGATGACCAGGTCCGCATCGGCGCCTTTGTTCAGCCTGCCCTTCCCGGTAAGACCCAGCTTTGCCGCCGGCAGCGTCGTCATTTTGTTCACGGCGTCGTACAGGCTGATGCGGCCCGTCCTGACATAGTTCCTGATAAAGCGGGGAAAGGTACCGGCGGCTCTCGGATGGCCCTGGCCTCGATTCAGCAGACCGTCACTGGCGATCATGACAGCAGGATCCATCAGCGCCAGATCCACATCCTCCGGCTTCATCACGTGGCAGATGGTCAAAGTCTGCGGCGCATCCTGCCGCAGCTGACGGAACAGTTCCGGCGTACACCGCTGTCCCTGATACGCTCCCTCGCAGATCTCTATGGCGGCGTATTCTGTACCGTACCGTTCCAGGAAGCCGTCATCATAGGTCGTCTCTCCGATTCCGGTGCTGAAGGCATAGTACGGATAACAATCCGCAGTTACATCCAGCTGCCGCTCGCGGCAGAGACCGATCATCTCCAGTACCTCCTTCATCTGTCCGAACCCGCCCATGCTGCCGATATGGGAGACCTGCAACGGCACGTCGAACTTCTCACAGACCTGGATGATCTCCTCCAAAGCGCCAAAGACATGCTGGGCGTCGTCTCTGATATGGGCGCTGACCAAGCCTCCCGATGACCGGCACAGAGAGACGCAGGCCGCCAGCTCCCGCTCATCAATGCCGGGAATATACCGAATGCCGAAGGATACTCCCATACAGCCGCTGTCCAGGGCCTCCTGCAGCAGTGCGGTCGTCCCGGTCAGCTCCGTCTCAGTCAGGGGCGTGTACTTGTCCCTGTGGCCGGCTTTCTGCCGAAAGTAGCCGTGGCCGGCCATCATGGCCATGTTGATCCATCCGCCGTTCCGGTCCAGATCGTCCAGATAGTCCGCCGGATCCATATAGTTTTCCCCGCAGTTTCCTCCCAGCGCAGTGGTCACGCCCATGCGGAGCATGGCCAGGTTGATAGAGTCCCTGATTTTTCCCGTACTTATGTCAAGGCCCTCCTCGTGCATGTGGATATCGATAAAACCGGGAGTTACGCATTTACCCGCCGCATCGATGACACAGCCGCAGTCCGGCTCCTCCCTGGTGATATCGGCAATTTTGCCGTCTGCGATCAGCAAGTTCAGCTTCGCATCCACTCCGTTGGCAGGGTCGATCACCCTGCCATTCTTGATCAATATCACGGGTTTGCTTCCGTTTGCTTCCATCTTCTCCTCCTGTCCACTTTTCTTTCCGGCCTTCTGCGGCTCGGTTTTGCCCTGCATTTCGGATCATGATACAAGGGGATGCACTGCGCATCCCCTTATCATGACAAGTTATGAAATTCTCCCGCCGGGCGGGCGTCTCTTGCCGTGCGGAGTCCTTCTATCAAATTAGTTCCTTCCGCAGCAGTTCTTGTATTTCTTGCCGCTGCCGCACGGACACGGATCGTTTCTGCCGACTTTCGGGCCTTCCCGCCGCACGGTCTGCTGCTTCTTTTCTCTTTCCGGAACCTGGGCGTCCTCAGGCAGCTGGCCGCCGCCCTGCATGGCCCGAACCGCATCTTGGTCGATGTAGTCGCTCTTGGTGGCCTGCTCCGCTTCCATGATGGCACGGCGCTCTGTTCTGGTCTCTACGGTCACGTTGTAGCAGTATTTCACCGTATCCTCCTGGATGGCGCTGATCATCTGCTCAAACATGTCGAAGCCTTCCTTCGCGTAGGCCGCTGCCGGATCCTGCTGACCCAGCGCACGCAGACCGATACCGGATTTCAGCTGATCCATGGCGTCGATGTGATCCATCCACAGGTTATCCACGACCCGCAGCAGAATCATCCGCTCGACCTCACGCATCTGCTCAGAACCGATTTCTCTCTCCTTCTCCTCGTACAGACTGGTGAACTCATTGAAAACAGCTTCCCGCAGGGATTCCTCCGTCATCGCGTTCAGCTCTTCCGTCGTATAGGAAGTCTTTCCCTTATATTTCCCCGTGATTTTCTGCAGGTTCTTGGTCAGCGTAACAAAATCCCATTCCTCCGGGTACTTGGAGTCTACCACGATCGGCTCGATGATAGCGCCGACGATGGTCTTCATCATGTTCAGGATATATTCCTTCAGATCCTCTCCGAAAAGCACCTTGCGCCGCTCCTCATAGATGATCTCTCTCTGCTTGTTCATGACGTTGTCGTACTGGAGCACGTATTTTCTGATGCCGAAGTTCTTGCCCTCTACCTTTTTCTGGGCGCCTTCGATGGATTTGCTCAGCATGCCCGCTTCGATGGCTTCGTCCTCTTCCAGCCCCATGCGGTCGACGATCTTCTGCATCCGCTCGCCGCCGAACAGGCGCATCAGTTCATCCTCCAGGGAAATGAAGAACTGGGTCTGGCCCGGGTCTCCCTGACGGCCGGAACGTCCGCGCAGCTGGTTATCGATACGGCGCGACTCATGGCGCTCTGTGCCGATAATCGCCAGGCCGCCCAGTTCCACAACCTTCTTCTGTTCTTCTTTTCTTTCTTCTTTATACTGCTCATGCAGCTGGTTGAACCTGGCTCTGGCCTCATTCAACTCCGGATCATCGGATTTGATAAAGCTGGAAGCGAAAGAGACGGCCTCTTCGCTGTATCCCAGTTTCTTCATCTCTCTCTTGGCTTCGAATTCCGGGTTGCCTCCCAGGATGATATCGGTACCACGGCCGGCCATGTTGGTGGCGATAGTGACCATGCCCAGACGACCCGCCTCGGCGACGATCTCCGCTTCTCTTTCGTGCTGCTTGGCGTTGAGTACGTTATGCTTGACGCCTCGCTTCTTCAGCATATCGCTGATCAGCTCGGATTTTTCGATGGAAATGGTGCCGACCAGCACCGGCTGTCCTGTCTGATGCAGCTCCGTCACCCGGTTGGCAATGGCCCGGAACTTGCCCTTTTCTGTCTGATATACGGAGTCCTGCAGGTCCTCTCTGGCAATCGGTTTATTGGTCGGGATCACCACGACGTCCATGTTGTAGATGTCGCGGAACTCGTCCTCCTCCGTCTTTGCCGTACCGGTCATGCCCGCCAGCTTTTGATACATGCGGAAATAGTTCTGCAGTGTGATCGTGGCCAGCGTCTTGGACTCGGAGCGGACCAGCACTCTCTCCTTTGCTTCGATGGCCTGGTGCAGACCGTTGGAATATCTTCTTCCGAACATGAGACGGCCGGTGAATTCGTCTACGATGATGATCTCCCCGTCCTTGACGATATAGTCCACATCCCGCTCCATCAGGTTGCGGGCCTTCAGCGCCTGCAGCACGTGGTGGTTGATCTCCATGTTCTCCGGATCGCCGTAGTTATCCACATGGAAGAACGCCTCAGCCTTTGCCACACCTTCATCGGTCAAGGCTACC
>CAZGED010000015.1:4188-16337 GCA_964525085.1 uncultured Senimuribacter sp. | reverse complement strand
CGTAAAGCTCCTTGTCAAAATTAAAAATATGAGTCTCCACGTTTTTGTTGTAGCGGCCGATGGTGGGTTTGTTTCCTACGTTGGTCACGCTGGGATAGCGGACGCCGCCCCACGTACAGTAGGTAACGTACACCCCGTTGGGAGGCGTAACCATCAGCGGGTCGATGACCAGATTCGACGTCGGAAAGCCCAGCTTCTTGCCCAGCCGGTTGCCTACCACCACTTCGCCGCCTATGTCATAGTGGCGTCCCATGTAGGTCATGCACTTTTCCATCTGTCCGGAGGCGATCAGCGTCCGAATCAGAGAAGAGCTGACCACGTCTCCGCGGATCTTGTACGCCGGCATCTCTGTCACGTCAAAGCCCATCCGGCTGCCGGCCTCCCGCAGAACCTGAGGATTTCCCTGAGCCTTGTAGCCGAAATTGTAATTGAAGCCGCAGAACGCCGCCTTCATATTGCATCTGTCCACCAGCAACTCTTTGATAAACGCCTCCGGCGGCGTCGTCATGACAGAGCGGGTGAACGCCACGTTGAACAGCAGGTCCACGCCCAGTTCCTCCATGATCTCCGCCTTTTCCGCCTTGCTGAGAATACTCTTCACCTTCTTCTCTCCGGGGAGCAGATTCCTCGGGTGAGTTGAAAAGGTAAACGCCGCCGCTGCCAGACCGTCCTGCCGGGCGCGCGCCACCATCCTGCGGATCAGTTCCTGATGTCCCAGATGAACGCCGTCAAAGTTGCCCAAGGCTACGGCTGCGGGCGGAATATTCCTGATTTCCTCTATGTCCTCAAAGATTTTCATCTAATCACCTCACGAAAAAAACTTTGTCTGCCACCAGTTTTCCATATTGCTGGCTGTAACAGGCCACGCCCAGAAAGGTTTCCCGGCCTCCTATCATGCCGAAGACGCAGTAGGCTCTGCGGAAATCCTCTCTCATGGGAAGTACGAAGGGCGTATCCTCATAGAGAGGCCGCCGCTCTATGCTGCACGCTTCCAGAGGCAGATGCCATCCGGCCGCGAACCGCAGACCGTCCTCCTCGCCGCAGACCACCTTGCCGAAAGCACCCAGCGGTCCCCAGGTGGGGATCATGGAGCGCCGGATCTCCTCCTCGTCCATGGCGGACAGCTGCTCCAGTGCGACGGCCGATCCAAGATCAAAGCTGCCGCTGGCCGTCCGCTCCAGAAAGGTCATGGTCCCATAGGTATCCAGAGCCAGTCCCACCTCCTGGCAGATGGTTCTGATGTAGGTTCCCTTGGTACATTCCACGGAAAAGGCGATCTGGGGAAGGCCGTCTCCGCCGGCGGATATCTCCTCGATCTCCATATTCCGGAGGAAGACCTTTCTGGTCTTCACCTCTACCGTCTTGCCCTCCCGGGCGTATTCGTAGAGCCGCTTTCCGTTGACCTTCAGGGCCGAATACATGGGCGGTTTCTGGTCGATGACGCCGTCAAAGGTCCCAAAGGCCCGCCGTATCTGTTCCTCACTTACTGCCGCAGGCTTCCGCCCCGTCACCTGGCCCCAGATGTCCTGGGTGTCGGTTTCTATGCCCAGAACCATGCGGCACCGATAGCGCTTCATATCCATATCCAGATATTCCATGATACGGGTGCTGCGGCCTATGCAGACAGGAAGAACGCCTATAGCCATCGGGTCAAGGGTACCTGTATGGCCCACCTTCCGAATCCCCAGCGTTCTTCTGACTGCGCTCACCACGTCGTGGGAGGTCATATTCTGCGGCTTGTTAATATTCAAAATTCCTTCTGTTATCATAAATGTCCTAAACCGTTATCATACATGTTCCAGCCCATCCGTCAGCCGATCTTTCAGCCGGTCATAGGCTTCAGACAAGCTGCAGAACAAAGTGCAACCTGCGGCTCTGATGTGTCCTCCGCCACCCATGGACTGGGCGATCTCCGCCACGTCCAGAGCCTCCTTGGATCGCATGCTGACCTTGATGCTGCCGTCCTCCGCTTCCTTCAAAAACACGGCGGCTTCCACGCCTTTGATACTGCGCAGTTCCTCTACGATGCCGTCGGTCTCGTCCATAAAGGCGCCGGTCTCCTTCAGCATATCCTGGGTCACATAGGCGATGACGGCTCTACCGCCTGCCACGGTGGACAGGGTGTTCAGCGCCTTGTTGCGTATCATCAGCCGTTCCATGCGCATGGTCTCGTAGATCTCCGTGCAGATATGTCCCGCGTCAATGCCCGTATCATAGAGGGCTGCCGTGATCTCATGGGTGCGGCGGCTGGTGTTGGAATACTGGAAACGGCCGGTGTCGGTGACGATGGCCGTAAACAGCGCTTCCCCCATCTCTTTATCGACGCTCACGCCGCAGGTCTCCAGAAGCGCATAGATCAACTCGACGGTGGCTGCCGCGCCGCTGTCGATGTAATTCAGGTCACAAAAGCTGTCTGCCGTCCTGTGATGGTCGATGCAGACAGTCACCTCTGCCGAAAGGAACCGTTTTCCCCGCTGTCCCAGGCGCTCCATGTCGCTGCAGTCGACGGCAACGGACAGGTCCGGGCTGCCCAGGATATCCTGATCCGAGATGCAGTATTCCCGGTCCAGAAACTGCAGGTTTCCTGGAATCGGATCCTCTATGAGAATCCAGCACGCCTTGCCTGCCTTTCGCAGTGCGCGGCAGAGGGCTGCGGCGCTTCCCAGAGCGTCCCCGTCCATGTGGACATGGGGAAACAGAAGAATCTTCCCGCTCTGAGCCAAAGCTGCCGCGATTTCTTCAAAGGTGTTATTCTTCATCATTTTCTATCCCTAACTCTTTGATCACTTCTGAAATATGTCTTCCGTATTCCATAGAGCCGTCGATCTTAAAGATCAGTTCGGGCATATGACGCAGCTTGACCTGCCGTCCGATCTCTTTCTTCATCGTGCCCTTCGCGCTCCTGAGGCCGGCCAGAACATCTTCTTCGGTCTGTTTTTTTGCCTCTTCCTCTTTCCCTATGGCCAGCACCGTCACATAGCAGGTAGCGTAGCTGCCGTCGGCAGTCACCTCCACATCTGACACGCTGACCATGTTTTCAGACAGTCTCGGGTCCTTCAGTTCTCGGAGCAGCATTTCGCTGATGATCCTGCGGATCTCCTCACCGAGACGTCCCTGTCTGTATCCTTTTCCCATACTTTTTCCTTCTATTTCCGCTCGATTTCCACCATGTGGAAGCACTCGATCACGTCGCCTTCCTTGATATCGTTGTAGTTCTCGATGCCGATTCCGCACTCGAATCCAGAGGCGACTTCCTTGGCGTCGTCCTTGAACCTCTTCAGAGACGAGATCTTGCCTTCGTGGATCACGATGCCGTCGCGAACCAGTCTGATCTCGGCATTTCTTACGACCTTGCCCTCCTGGACATACGCGCCGCCGACGATGCCTACACCCGGCACCTTGAAGGTGGTTCTGACCTCCACCTTGCCCAGGATTTCTTCCTTGAACTCAGGATCCAGCATGCCCTTCATGGCGTTTTCTACATCATCGATGACGTCGTAGATGACGCGGTAGGTCCTGATCTGGATTTTTTCTCTGTCGGCCATGGTCTGTACGGCCGTACTCGGTCTGACGTTGAAGCCGATGATGATGGCGCCGGAGGTTCCGGCCAGCATGACGTCGGATTCGGTAACGGTACCCACGCCGGTATGAATGATGTTTACCTTTACGCTTTCGTTGTTCAGCTTTTCCAGAGACGCTACCAAGGCGCCCACAGAGCCCTGTACGTCGCCCTTGATGATCAGGTTCAGTTCCTTGACCTCGCCCTCCCGGATCTGGCTGAACAGCTGTTCCAACGTGGTGCTCGCGTTTCTTGCCAGCACTTCCTCTCTCAGCTTTTCTTTTCTGTGTTCCGCGATCTCTCTGGCGATCTTGTCTTCCTTTACGGCGTTGAACTCGTCGCCGGCTTGCGGAACGTCGGTCAGCCCCAGAATCTCTACAGCTGTAGCCGGGCCGGCCTTTTTGATGGTCTTTCCCTTGTGGTCCGTCATGAGACGGATACGGCCCGCGCAGGTTCCCGCTACGACGCTCTGTCCCGACTGCAGGGTACCGTTGGTCACCAGCAGGGTAGCGACAGGGCCTTTGGCCTTATCCAGTCTGGCCTCGATGACAGATCCCATGGCCAGCCGGTTCGGATTTGCCTTCAGCTCCATCATCTCAGCCTGGAGCAGAATCATCTCAAGGAGGTTGACGATGCCTTCGCCGGTCTTCGCGGACACCGGCACGCTGATGACGTCGCCGCCCCAGTCTTCGACCAGGATGCCGTGCTCTGTCAGCTCCTGCTTTACCCTGTCAGGGTTCGCGCCAGGTTTATCCATCTTGTTGATGGCGACGATGATCGGAACGCCCGCCGCCTTGGCGTGGTTGATGGACTCGATGGTCTGCGGCATGACGCCGTCATCAGCGGCTACCACCAGAACGGCGATATCCGTAACGTGGGCGCCTCTGGCTCTCATAGCGGTAAACGCTTCGTGGCCCGGCGTATCCAGGAACACGATCTTCTGGCCGTTGATGCGCACTTCGGAAGCACCGATGTGCTGTGTTATGCCGCCGGATTCGGAGGCGGTGACGTTGGTCTTTCTGATCGCATCCAGCAGGGACGTCTTACCGTGGTCAACGTGGCCCATGACGGTAATGATCGGAGGTCTCGCCTTCAGATCCTTCTCGTCGTCCTCGAACAGCTCCAGTCCCTCTTCGACGATCTCCTCCTCCACCTGGCCGATGGCGATGCTGATGCCCAGTTCTTCCGCCAGGACCATGCAGGTGTCCTCGTCGATGTTCTGGTTGATGTTTGCCATGATGCCCAATTTCATCAAAGTCATGATGACCTTGGATGTGGACACCTCTGTCTGTTCGCAGAAGCCTGCCACCGTGATCGGAACGTTGAGCACGATGGTGCCTTCTGGCAGCACTTCTTCCTCGACCAAAGTCTCTGTGACCTGCGGCCTCGGCTTGCTGTGCTTCTTTCTGGTCTGCTTCTCCAGAGATTTTCTCTCCAGCTTTTCAAATTTATTCTTTTCCTTGTCGTGCTTCTTCTTTCCTGTATCGTCACGTCTGGACGGTTTGGTCTCCATCTTATCCAGCTGCGGCCTCTCTTTTCTCTGGCCGCCGCGGTCGTTTCTGCTTCCGGCGTTGCTTCCCTGACGTTCGTTTCTGTTTCCGCCGCTGCGTCCGCCCTGGTCTCTTCTGCCGCCGCGGTCATTTCTGCCGCCGGCGCTGTTCCCCTGACGGTCGCTTCTGTTTCCGCCGCTGCGCCCGCCCTGGTCATTTCTGCCGCCGCGGTCGTTTCTGCCGCCAGAAGATCTGTTGTCGCTGCGGGTACCCCGGCTGTTTCTGTCACGCTCTCCCCCGCGGCTGTTCCTGTCGCCCCGGTTTTCACTGCGGAACCGTTCCGTTCTGTCTGTCCGGTCCGCTCTTCTCTCTCCGCTTCTCTCCGGCGCTTTCGCGGCAGGCTTTGCCTCTCTCTCCGCAGGCTTTTCTGCAGGCTTTGTCTCCGGCTGCTTGCCCGGTTCTTTCTTCGCCGCAGACTTCGGCGCTGCTTTCGCCTCTGTTTTCGGTTCTGTTTTTGCTTCTGCCTTCGGCTCCGATTTCGGCAGCGGCGTGCCCTCCGGCGCCTTTCTGCCACGGCCCTCCAGTTCCGCTTTGTTTACCACCGGTTTTCCCACAGGCGGCTTATGTTTGCTGGCTAAATACTCCGTATCTACCACCGGTTTTCCTACAGGCGGTTTCGGACGATTGGAAAGGCCCGGGCGAACAGCCGCTTTGACCGTGACCCTCGGTTCCTCCTGACCGGCAGACTGCTTTTTCTTAGGCTCAGCCTTTACGATCTTGGTCTCCTTGGTGGCCAGTTCATCTGTATTTTTCGTCATTCTAACACCTCCCTTTCTGATTGAATCAGGTCAATCTCCTTACAAATGATCTCCGCAAAATGACGGTCTGTAATGCCGAAAATGCCCTTTCCCCGGTTTCCCGTCGCATGGGACAGAACGTCGCTTTCCCCGAAGATCCGATATTCCGTATGGGTTCTGCTGCACTGCTGCAGCATCTTTTTTACTGTATTCTCTGTCAGATCCTCGCACAGGATCAGCAGCTTGATCTTTTTCTTCTCCATCATCATGCTGCAGGTGTTGTATCCGGTCATCAGATTCCTGGACTTTGCAGCGAAGCCCAGATAGCTGTATACCTTATCCCTGGTCATCTGTACACACCTCTGACCCTGTCAACTCTCCGTAAACGCGATCGATCTCCGCTTCCGGAATGCCGGCGGCAAAGCTTCTCTGAAAGGCGTTTCTCTTCTTCGCCCTGGCAAAGCACTCCGGGTCGCGGCACAGGTACACGCCTCTTCCCTTGGCTCTGCCCGTCAGATCCGCAGACAGCTGTCCTTCGTAATAAGCGATCCGGTAAAGCTCCTGCTTCGGCTTTGACTCCATGCACCCGATACAGCGGCGCATCGGGATTTTAAACTTCCTCGAGCTCAAAGATCTCATCCTCTTCTCCGTCATACGGCGATCCCATGGATTCCAGGGCCTCCATGGCCTCATCAAACTGCGTATGGCTCTTAATATCGATCTTCCATCCGCTGACCTTTGCCGCAAGGCGGACGTTCTGTCCTTCCTTGCCGATGGCCAGGGAAAGCTGATAGTCCGGCACGATGACCGTAGCCGATTTTTCTTCCTCGTATGGAATGACCTGCTCCACCTTGGCCGGACTCAGGACGTTTTTGATCAGTTCTCTCGGATCCTCGCTCCAGGTGATGATATCGATCTTCTCACCGCCCAGCTCATCGACGATGTTCTGCACCCGGCTGCCTCTGGCACCGACGCAGGCGCCTACCGGGTCGATGTTAGGATCCTCCGTATAGACGGCGATCTTGGTTCGGGAGCCGGCCTCTCTGGCGATGCCTCTGATCTCCACGATGCCGTCCTCGATTTCCGGCACCTCCAGTTCAAAGAGCCTTTTTACCAGACCCGGATGGGATCTTGACAGGAACACCTGGGGTCCCTTGGTGGTCTTTTTCACGTCCATGATGTAGACCTTCAGCCTCTCGTTGACCGCAAAGGATTCTCCCGGCACCTGTTCTCCGGCGGACAAAATGCCCTCGGTCCTGCCGATGTTGACAAAGAGGGTCTCGCCGCTCTTTCTCTGGACTACGCCGGTAACGATCTCTCCCTGACGGGTGATGAAGTCATCGAAGATCATGCCTCTCTCGGCTTCTCTGATCCGCTGAACCACCACCTGCTTTGCCGTCTGCGCCGCGATGCGTCCGAAATCTCTCGGGGTCACCTGGAATTCGATGGCGTCGCCGATCTCGTAGCGGGGATCGATCTCCTGGGCTTCCTCCAGGGACATCTCCACCATGTCGTCTAACACCTCTTCCACGATATCCTTTTTCATCAGTACCGCGATATCGCCGGTATCTCTGTCAATATCCACTCTGACATTCTGGGATGTGCCGTAGTTCTTTTTATAGGCAGATACCAGCGCCGACTCGATGGCCTCGAACAAAATGTCTTTGGATATGTGTTTCTCTTTCTCCAGCTCATCTATCGCATCGATAAACTCTCTGTTCATTTGTTTTTTACCCTCCTTAGAAAACCACTGCCAGGTTGGTCTTTGCAACCTGCTCCAGCGGGAACATCATCTCTTGTCCGTCTTCTGTTTTGATCACGACGCTACCCTCAGAAAGTCCCTGCAGAATGCCTGCAAAGGTTTTTTTCCCGTCAACGCCTTGATACAGTTTCACCTCTACCGACCGGCCTGCGTACTTCTCGTAATGCCGCTCCGTCAGCAGCTGCCGATCCATGCCGGGTGAAGAAACCTCTAAATAGTAGTTTTGCTCGATCGGATCCAGCCGGTCCAGCTCCTCGCTGAGAAAGCGGCTGACCTTTTCGCAATCATCAGTGGAAACGTAGATCTCCTGACCATCCGGTCCCTCCGTTTCCACCGTATCGATATAGACCCGCAGAAACCAGTCGCGACCTTCCTTTACGAACTCTGCGTGATAGAGTTCCAGGCCGTTTTCCGCCAGAAAGCCCGCCGCGGTCTCTCCGATCAAATCTGTTATCTTTTTCTTTGCCATAATCACCTCTCCGGCCGGTTCTTGCGGATCCGGAACCCGCGAATCGACCCAAACAAAACTGAAAGAGTGGGTTTTGCCCACTCTTCTTCCTTCTCGTCTGATAATTCGTGCATCACTATCATATCACATTCCCATGGCCATGTCAAACATTTTCTAATAAATCGTATGACAAAATCCGTCAAAAATTGTCCGGACTCCGCTGCCCTTCGGTTCGTCATGCAGGAGTTTCTGTTTTGTTTGCTTGTTCCATCTTGTTTGCCAGCAGCAGGGCAAGAAACCCTCCCGAGAGCTTGACAAAAAAGAAGCACATCAGACAGCTTAGCGGCTCGTTTGCCGCAAAGAGAGCCATCTGCCCGCCCAGCGCATAAAAGCCGCTGACGGCAAAAGCGCCGTTGAGGATCTTCCCTTTTCGATCCATTTTCGGCAGCAGCGGGATCATGGCGATACCGCCGGGTATCCCCAAAAGCAGTCCCATCATGCTGTACTCGTTGATGCCCAGCTTGCCGGCCAGGGCCTGAAACTGCCTGGAAAGGATCTTTTTCAGCAGCTGCATGGTCACCAGCGCCCCGATGATGTTGACGGTCATCCGAAAGACCAGGACGATGGTATCTGCCACGAGAGACGGATCCATCAGGCTCCGATCCGGAAAGAACAGGCTCAGGAGCGCCATGGCAAAGGCGACATAGGAAAGGACGGTGAAGGCGCGGCCCACCAGGTACAGCACCCTGGAGGTCAGCGCTCTCTTCTTGATCAGTCCCGCCAGAAGGAGGAGGCAGACTGCCAGAATGGGGATCATATTTTTGAGGAGCACCGCAGGCGCCACGCCAAAGAGGATGCCGCTGATCCCCAGTGTGACCGGCAGCACTACGATGCCATAGAGAAATCCTTCGATCAATCGGTCCACATCCTCTTTTTCTGCCATGGAAATATAGGCGGGAAGATAGAAGGTGATCAGGGTCCCGATGGTGGAGGCCACCGCGATGCCTGCGAATCTTCCCAGGGCTTCATCGGGTGCCGTATTGACGCAGAGCGGATATCCGCCCATATCGCTGTCGACGATGATCCCGATCAGGACCGACGGTTCAAAGAACCATCCCTCCGTCGCCGCATGAATCTGCGGGAGAAAGTTCGTCGAAACGGTTACGCCGAGACAATACACGCCCATGACGAAGACCATAAATCCGCCCATCAGAGCGGAGCCACTGTCAAAGGCTTCCCCGATGCCCCATCTGTTTTGAAAGAATTTGTCGACCAAGCCCAGCAGAGCCATGATCAAAAAGAATATCGTGATCGGATTCATTGTCTGTCCATTCCTGCCTTTTGTCTTTTTTCCATTTCTTCTTTGATCCCCGCAATTCCTTTCTCGATCCCTTCATCCGAAACATTGGAAAAGGACAGCCGCATGAAAGCGTGTCCCTCCGTACCTTCCGGAAAGAACAGCTTTCCGGGAGAGATGAGGATGTTCCGCTTTTTCAGGTTTTTGTAAAGCTGCATATCATTGGTCCCGCTTGGGAGGCGGCACCAGATTCCCAGACCGCCCTTCGGATCCTGCCACCGGACGCCCAGCGGCGTCAGCTCCTCCAGGCAGTCCAGCATTTTTTCTCTCTTTGACCGATAGTGGACACACATCTTCTCTCTCTGAACCTTATCGCAGCCTGCTTTGAGATATTCGGTCAGCATGAGCTGTTCCAGGCTCTGCAGGTGATTCTGAATGCCTCTGACATTCCTGCCCGCCCGGTTGATGATCTCCTTCGGTGCCGTCAGAATGCTCAGCTTCGCACTGTAGTAGAATCTTGTGAGCAGGTCATCCAGCATCAGCACATTCTTTCGCCGGTCCAGCGCATAGAGAGACGGTAAATTTCCGCCTTCGTCACTGAGCCCCCAAAACCAGCGTTCCTCCACCACGGGCACGTGATACTGATAAGAAAGTTCCAATACTTTCTTGCGCTTTTCCATGCTCATACAGGAACCTGTCACGGCATGATGATCCGGCATGGTATGAAAATATTTCGGATTGATCGTTTTGAACAGGTTTTCCAGCTGCGCCAGATCCGGTCCGTCAGCTTTGAGATCCACGAAAAAGACCCGCAGTCCGTGCTGTTTCAGCAGCCCGTAAAAATCGGGCATGATCGGATATTCCGCTACGACCGCGTCGTTTTCTCTGGTCAGCAGGTGCGTGATGTATTCCAGTCCCTGGGTCGTCTCATTCAGGATCAGGATCTCGCCGGCCGAAACCCGCATTCCCTCTTCCCGGAGGGAGTTTGCCAGCTGCTTGCGCAGGAGAGGATGTCCTTTATGGTCACAATAGGAAAACCCTTCTACGCCGTACTTCCTGACCACATCATCGACGACCCTTTGGATCACGTCCATATCAATGAATTCGTCGGGGATGATGTGGCCACCGAAGGAAATGACCTCCGGCCAGAAGGATTCGGAATAGATATTGGAGAAGATCCGCTCACACATGGATACACTGCTGCTGTAGCTGTAGACCGTCGATTTGGCAGCATCTGCCTGCTCCGCAGGCTCTTTGGCTTCGCCACCCTGAAACGTTACGAAGTGGCCCTTCCTGCCGGGAATCTCGCTGCTGATGTAACCCTCGTCTGCCAGCCGCTTGTAAGCCTTGATCACCGTGTTTCGATTTACCTCAAGCAAACATGCCAGCCTCCGTTCCGAAGGCAGGCATGTTCCGTTTGGCAATTCTCCTTTGATGATCTTTTTCTTCAGTTTTACAGCGATCTGTTTGTAAATGGGGATTGAACTCGTTCTTTCAATTTCTACCATGCTAAACATCCTCTTAACATCTTTTGATCGATACGGAAGAGGGTCTTCCATCAGTTCTGTATCACTTCACCTCTAAAAAAGACGTATCTTGGTTTTTTCTTCATGACGTAGATATCCTCGTCCGGATTTCCCTCGACCAGGACCAATTCCGCATTCTTGCCGGCTTTGATGGTTCCCTTCGTCTCGGAAAGACCTGCAATCTCCGCGCTGTATTTGGTCGCCTGAAGCAGGATATCCTTGTATTGAAAATCGTACCAGTCCGTTCTTGAAATGAACTCAAGACCCGGTTTTCTCTTGAAATTATAATAATCGGCATCGGAACCGAAGCCCATCTTCAGGCCCGAACGATACGCCTTGTTGACGCAGGCCCGCTCCAGCTCCTCGTACTTGCTGCTCTTATCGGCAGCACCGTCGCCCAGGTTGGAAGATCCCTCATCCAGGCAGGCGATACTGACCGTACCGGTCGGGATCATGAAGCAGCTGTCGCTGTTCTTCAGCATTTCGATCCCTTCCTCGTCGATGAAGCAGCAGTGCTCCACCGTCCGCAGTCCGCAACGGATCGCCAGCTTGATGCCCTCGGCGCCGTGGGCGTGACCCATGACGTAGGTGTCCTTCATATTGGCGACCTCCACGGCCGCCTTCAGCTCATCCTCCGTCACGATGGTCTGTCCCGGATTTCCGTTTTCGTTGAGGAACGCGCCGGTCACCATGACCTTGATCACGTCATTTCCGGCTTCCAGCTGTTTGCGGGCCGCCTTTCTGAATTCCATCGGGCCGTCAGCCACCTCGTACAGGATCTTGTACTCGTCGTTTCCGCTCTCCGTCGGGGTAATGGCGTGGCCGGAAGCGATGATGTCGGGAACGTTGATGATGCCCTTTCCTCTGGCCTTCATCAGGCCCTTGGCAACGTTAAACGGTCCGCCCGCATCCCGAATCGTCGTATAACCCTGTCTCAAATATTCCCGACTGAACTCGTAGACATCAAAGCAGGTGGCGACCACGTCCTTGTTGTCTATGACACTGAGATCCAGCTCCGACAGATACAGATGGGCGTGCAGGTCGAAGAAACCCGGCAACAGGGTGCATCCCGTACCGTCGATGACCTGGCCTTCAAAATCCGTCACACTTCCGGGCTCCGCAATACGGAGAATCGTTTCCTCATCAAAGACCACATCGGCGCAAGCGCCCTCATAGCCCTCTACCAGTTCGGGGATCAGTCTGCAGTTTTTTATCAAAATCATCATGGTCGTCTCTCCTTTAGATCCCGTCTAATAGCCGATGTTTACAG
>CAZGED010000015.1:592-4178 GCA_964525085.1 uncultured Senimuribacter sp. | reverse complement strand
CATGCCGCGATCAGCCAGATCACCCACAGCGGCGTGAAGAACTTCAACCACTTTTTGTACGGGATGTGGCAAATCGCCAAAGCCGCCATCATGTCTCCGGCAGTCGGTGTGATCAGATTGGTAAAGGCATCGCCCATCTGGAACGCCAGTACCGCCGTCTGTCTGGAAACGCCTACCATATCGCCGAGAGGTGCCATAAACGGCATGGTTACCGCAGCCTGTCCGGATCCGGATGGAATGATGCAGTTTAACAGATCCTGGACCAGGAACATGCCGCAGGCGCATACGCTGGAGCTGAGACCTCCCAATCCTTTGCCTGCATAATAGATCAGGGTATCCAGAATCCCCGCATCCTGCAGGAACGCACTGATGGAATAGCACATGCCGATCAGAAAGCCGATCCATACCAGGTCCGCAGCCCCTTTGATGAACTCATCCAGGAAACGGGAACTGCCGATTCGGGAAACGATGGCCACCAGGATAGCGGCAATCAGGAAGATCGCTGCCATTTCATCCATATAGAAGCCCAACTTCACGACGGTGATAGCCACAACGATAAAGGATGCGACGAAGATCACCAAGGTCAGCTTCTGGCTTCCTGTCATTTTCTCGATGTTTTCCAGGTCGATATTTTCACTGTGTGCCATATCGATCTCATGCATGTCATTCTTCTCCGGGTGCTTTTTGATCTTATGTGCGTAGAACATGATGAATACGGACGCAATGGCACTCAGTATGACGCAGATGATCAGACGATAGGATAGTCCGGAAAACATAGGAACCTCCGCGATCGTCTGGGCCACTCCGACGGTAAACGCATTGGTCGTCGCTCCCGCATAGCCTGCGCCGGCGCCGCAGAAAATGGATGCCATGGCCGTCATAGAGTTAAAGCCGGAGCTGACAAAGACCACGTAAAACAGCGGCAACAGGGCCAGATATTCCTCCCACGTGCCTGCGGTAGACGAGATGAAGGCGCATACAAAGACGGTGATCGGGATCAAAATGATCTCTTTCCCGTTTAACGCCTTGACCATATTGGCAAGGCCCGACCTGAGCGCGCCTGTGGATTCCACGATCTGGAAATAGCCGCCGATGACCAACAAGAAGAAGATGATCGGCGCCGCAGACTGCATTCCGACAGTCAGCGATGAAAAGAACTGCATGAATCCGACCGGATTGTTTTCGGTAAAGTGGAAGGATTCCACGTCGAGGATGTCGTAGCCGGTCTCCTCATTGGTTACTCTGTCAAAAGAACCGGCAGGGATGATGTACGTCAGGACAGCCACGATCACCAGGATAATTGCAACAATGATAATTGGATTTAACGGCTGCTTTGCTTCCAGCGTCTCTTGCGGTTTCTTTTTACCTTTGCTCATGATAATTCCTCCTTCGTTTTTTTTCAATTTTATCACTCTCTATAGACTGAAAAAAGACCCAAACATGAAATTAAATCGCAGTCCAAAAAGGGTCACAGTCCCTTGCACCATTCTCTCAGAAAGCGGAGGAACAGCTTTAAGCCCGGCGTCATATCCTTCACGTCTGCGTGGATCACGCCGATCCGTCTCCGGCAGGGAAGATCCAGTGGAACGGCTTTGATGTCTGCGTTGCTGCTGTCCAGGACCAGCTTGGGGATCAGACTGACCCCCAGTCCCCTCGACACCATGGAGATCACGCTGGCATCCTCGACCCGGGTGTTCTGCTTCTTCGGATGGACATCGTATTCATCCAGAAGGGCCTGAATGTCGTAATCCTCGCCGCAGCTGGCCGACAGGTAGGGTTCCTCTTCAAACCGTTTCAGAGGAAAGACCTCGTCCTCTCCAATAGGATAATCCGGCGGCAGACAGGCAAAAAACTCGTCGGTCATCAAAGGCTCAAAGTCGCGGCGGTTCAGGATGTTACAGGTGATGCAGAGATCGACGCTGCCCTGGTCAAACCATTGATACAGGTTGAACGTCCCCTCCTTCACCTCGAAGGAGTATTCCGGATACTGCTTTTGAAATTCTGAAATGACGTCCGGAAGCCACGTGCGGATCACACTGGCTACCGCAGCCAGGCGGATGACGGAACGATTCTGCTGGCGGATCGCCTCCGCCTCCCGTATCAACCGTTCATTGGCGTTGACCAAATTTTCAAAAAAAGGGAGCAGCCGCTTCCCATCCTCCGTCAGCCGGACGCCGAACTTGCCCCGATAAAGGAGCGTAACGCCCAGATCCGCCTCCAGAGACTTCATCATGTGGGTCAGCCCCGCCTGGGTATAGCCCAGTTGTCCCGCCGTCGTCAGCAAGCTGCCGTTTTCCACGGCCTTCAGCAGCACTGCAATTTTGTTCGTATCCATGATCCACCTCGATTCGCTTCATATGTATTAAAATTAGTTATATATGTATAATAATAAACTATTTTTCATATGTCAAGAGCCTGTAGTAAAATAAAAGTAGAAAATATTGTCGTTACGTAAATATGTTGCCGTTATCAATGAGAATTATTAGGAGGAATGAGAATGTTTAATCAAACCATGAATGAATTGGGAAGCCAGCCTTCTATCATCCGCGAACTGTTCGCCTATGGTCTTCAGCAGGCCAAGATTGTCGGTCCTGAGAACGTATTTGACTATACACTGGGAAATCCGAGCATTCCTGCGCCGGCCAAAGTTCAGCAGTCCATCAGGGACATCCTGGATGATACGGATTCGATCAAAATCCATGGCTATTCCATGGCAGGTGGATTTGATGAAACCCGCGAAGCCATCGCTGCCAATCTGAACAAGAGATTTGGCACCGAGATCAAACCTTCCAACCTGTTCGTGACCTGCGGCGCGGCTCCCGGACTGATTTCAGCCATCAAAGCGGTGCTCGCCGATGAAAAATCCGAGATCATGGCTGTTGCGCCTTTCTTCCCGGAATATCGTCCGTTCATCACCAAGAACGGCGGGAATCTGGTCGTCGTTCCGGCTGACAGAGAACACTTCCAGATCGACCTGGCAAAGGTGGAGGAACTGATCACAGAACATACCCAGGCGATCATCATTAACTCGCCGAACAACCCTTCCGGCGTCGTATATACCAAAGAGACCCTGGAAGCTCTGGCCGCAATCCTGACAAAGAAAGGTGAGGAATACGGACATCCGATCTATATCATCGCCGATGAGCCATACAGAGAACTGGTTTACGGCGGCGTAAAGGTCACCTTTATTCCAACCGTTTACAAGAACACCATCGTATGTTACTCCTGGTCCAAGAGCCTGTCTCTGCCGGGTGAACGTATCGGATACGTCTGCGTGCCGGATCAGTGCGAAAACGCGGCTGAGATCTTTGATGCCGTTGCCGGCGCAGCCCGCGCCAACGGACATGTCTGTGCGCCGACACTGATGCAGATGGTCATCCAGCGCTGCGTGGATGAAATGCCTGACTTAAAGGCCTACGACGAGAACCGCACACTGCTGTACGATTCTCTGACTAAGATGGGATATAAATGCGCAAAACCTGACGGTGCCTTCTACCTCTTCGTAGAGGTTCCAAACGGGGACGGCATGGCATTCTCCGAGAAGGCCAAGCTGGACCACAATCTGCTGGTCGTTCCAGGTGAAGGC
>CAZGED010000015.1:0-582 GCA_964525085.1 uncultured Senimuribacter sp. | reverse complement strand
GTCCGGGGTATATGCGCCTGTCCTATTGCGTCGCAAACGACATGATAAAGAGAAGCTTACCGGCATTTGAAAAAATGATGGAAGCGTATAAATAATTCATTTGCTTACTACAAATAAACCCCTATAAAACTTTAAGCTTTATTGTAAAAAGGATGTCCCAAGAGACATCCTTTTTGCATGGTATTTATTAAGGATTCTTATGTCACAGCTTTCTTTACGCCATATCCTTCAGGAAAGCTTTGTAGCATCTGACAGCCTCGTAGATGTCCGCTTTGCTGGCGGCTTCCATCGGCGCATGCATACACAAAAGCGCGATGCCGCTGTCGATGACCTCCATGCCGTAGTTGGCCAGGATCCAGGCGATGGTGCCGCCGCCGCCCTCGTCTACCTTGCCCAGCTCAGAGGTCTGGAAGTTCACGTTGTTGTCCGACATGACCTTTCTGACCGCCGCCATATACTCCGCATTGGCGTCGCTGGAGTTTCCTTTGCCGCCGGAGCCTGTATACTTGCAGAACACCGGACCCTTACCGAAGTAGGCCGTATTCCTGGTTTCAAACACATCGGCATACAGCGGGTCGAAGG
>CAZGED010000014.1:0-17157 GCA_964525085.1 uncultured Senimuribacter sp. | reverse complement strand
TCGTCAGGCTCTGGACACAGCAGTACGGCCCGGAAAAGACGGAGTCGCTGCTGGCCGCCGGAAACCGAAGACCGGAGCTTTCCGTTCGCGTTAATTTGCTGCGGACCGACCGTCAGACCCTGGCAGAGCGGCTCAGGGACAAAGGGTTTTCGGTCCGGGAGTCTGAGGAAAACCGGCGGATTCTCTTTGTGAAAGGAAGCGGCCTTCTGGAGACAGGGGCCTATGCCGAGGGCTGGTTCTCCGTACAGGACGCGGCGTCAGAGGCGGCGGCAGAGGCGCTGGGACCGAAGCCGGGGGAGACGGTTTACGATATTTGTGCCGCACCGGGAGGAAAGACCCTGGCTATGGCAGAGATGATGGAAAATAAGGGCACGATCAAGGCCTTTGACATATATCCGCACAAGCTGGAGCTGATCGAGAAAGAGGCTGCCAGATTGGGCATAGATATCATTGAGACGGCGGAAAAGGACGGCACCGAGGCCTGTCGCAGTCTGGACCAGACGGCAGACAGAGTGCTGGTGGACGGTCCGTGCTCCGGCCTGGGCGTCATCAGGCGAAAACCGGAGATCAAATATAAGGCTGTCGAGGATCTGGGAAAGAGTCTGGCTGAAAAGCAGCTACGGTTGCTCCGGGAGGCCAGTCGCTATGTAAAGCCGGGCGGATATCTTCTCTACAGCACCTGCACGATCAACAGGATCGAAAACGAGCAGGTGGCGGAAGCTTTTTTGGCTGAATGTGACGCATTTCGGCTGGACAGAATGTTGCAGCTGTTCCCTGACGACGGAGAGCACGACGGGTTCTTCACCTGCAGGATGCGGCGGTCAGCAGAGAAAGGAGACATGAATGGAAGTAGGCTTTAAAACAGACAGGGGACGGAGGCGGACCAACAATGAGGATGCCTGCTTCGTCATGAAGCGGGATCGGGTCTTCATCGTTGCTGACGGAGTCGGCGGAAACAATTCCGGAGAGATCGCGAGCCGCACCTGTGTCAACGAAATCGCCAAATACGTGGAAACTTCCCCGCTCACCGGACAGGAAAGCGCCGACGAGATTCGTTCCTATTTCGAGGATTGTCTGCGGGATGTGAATTTCAAAATTCTGGAGATGTCTCAGCGGTTTGAGTGGAATAAAGGCATGGCGACTACGGTGATCGTCGCCTATATCCAGAAGGGAACCCTTTATATCATGAACGTAGGGGACAGCAGAGGATATATCCTCCACGAAGGAGAACTGACCCAGATCACGGAAGATCATACCTATGTGAATACCCTGCTGAAGGCCGGACTGATCACGGCCGACGAAGCGGAGCATCATGAGAATAAGAACATGATCACCCGGGCTGTCGGTGCGGATTACAGCATCGAGGGAGATTTTTTCCAGGTGGGGATCCGGCCCGGCGACATCATCCTGATCTGTACGGACGGCCTCTATGGGGAAGTGGACAGACAGGAGCTGATCCGTCAGCTTGAGAAAGACAGTACAATGACCGAAATTTGCAGCGAATTAGTTGACGAAGCCAACCGCAACGGCGGCAGCGACAATATCACCATGGTAGTATTGAAAGTAACGGAGGAAGATTTCGATGAGTAAATTACTTGCGGGCAGATATGAATTGATAGAAAAGATCGGCGAAGGCGGCATGGCGGTAGTCTACAAGGGAAAGGACAGACTGTTAAATCGATATGTTGCGATCAAGATTCTGCGTCCGGAGTTTACCAAGGACGCTCAGTTCGTGGATAATTTTAAGCGGGAATCTCAGGCAGCCGCCAATTTGCAGCACCCCAATATCGTAAGCGTGTACGACGTGGGGAAAGAAGGAAACATCCACTTCATCGTCATGGAGCTGATCGATGGCAGACCCCTCAGTGATGTCATCAAAGAGCGGGCGCCGATGGATTACAGGGAAGCCATTGAGATTACCCGGCAGGTGGCGTCGGCCCTGAGCATGGCCCATCGGAACAACATCATCCATCGGGACGTAAAGCCGCACAACATCATGATGACCAAGGACGGCGTGGCAAAACTGACCGATTTCGGCATCGCCAAGGCTGTCAGCGACTCCACCCTGGTGTCAGAGACCAGCCGTATCATCGGCTCGGTACACTACTTTTCGCCGGAGCAGGCCAGAGGTTCTTACGTGGACGAGCGTTCGGACATCTATTCCCTGGGAATCGTGCTCTATGAGATGCTGACCGGCCAGGTGCCTTTTGACGGAGACAACCCGGTGCAGGTGGCGCTGATGCACATCAACGACGAGATCACGCCGCCGTCAGAGCTGGTATCCGGCATTCCGCCGGCTTTGGAAAAGCTGGTCATGAAAGCTACGGACAAGTTCCAGTCCAACCGCTATCGCAACGCGGATGAGCTGCTGGAGGATCTGAAGAACATAGAATTCGTCATCAAGATGGTGGGAGATTCCATCTTTGCCGCCGACGATGTGGAGGAGTTTCAGGCGATGAACCGCAGGAAAGCCGCAGAGAAGCGCGACGAGGAACCGGAAGAAGAAGCTTCGGCAAAGAAGAAGGAAAAGACGAAGAAAGAGGAGAAAAACGGCGGCAGCAAAAAGAAGACCGTGATCGCGGTGATCGCAGCGGCAGCAGTCATTGCCATCGTTGCAGGCGTCCTGTTTGCCACCGGCGTTCTGGGCGGCGGCCTGAAGGTGCCGGATCTGGTGGATATGACCGAGTCCCGGGCAAGAAGCGAACTGGAGGCCATGGGTCTGGAAATGGAGGTTTCCGAAACCAGAATCGCCAGCGAGGACATTGAAAAGGATCGAATCGTAAAATCCGAGCCGGGTGAAGGCGAAAAGGTGAAGGAAGGGGATACCATTACCGTATACCTCAGCTCCGGAAAGCCGACCGGAAAGGTTCCGAATCTGTTTGGCCTGACAGAGGAGGCTGCGGAGGCGTCTTTGGAGGCCGAAGGCTATACCCTCGGCAAAGTGACCTCGGAGGAGAGCGAATACCAGAAAGGCACGGTGATCAGCCAGAACCCCGGCGCCGATGAAGAACTGGAAAAGGGCAGCCGGGTCAATATCGTGCTCAGTGACGGTACCGACGAGGCCGATGTGCCGTCGGTAGTCGGCAGGACCTATGATGAGGCGCGGGAGCTTCTGGAGAGCGCAGGCTTCTCGGTAGGCCAGCCGTCCTATGAGGAAAGCGACATCTATGAGAAGAACAAGGTCATCTACCAGTCTGCAACCGGCAAGGTGAAAAAAGGAACGGTGATCTACCTGACGATCAGCAAAGGCGCACCGGAGGTTACGCAGGAACCGGAGGAACCGGAGACGGATCCGGGAGATTCTGGGGAAACGAACAACGGAGACGGCGGTGACGGCGGTGAAGAAGAAGGCAGCGAGTGATCTATGAAAGGATTGATCGTAAAAGGCATCGGCGGTTTTTACTATGTGAAGACCGCCGATGGCGTCTATCAGACGCGGGGCAGAGGTATTTTCAAGAAGGACGGCGTCACCCTGATGGTGGGCGACAATGTGGATATGGAAGTACTGCCTGACGGCGACGGCGTGATCAACGCCATCTTTCCGCGCCGCAACCGGTTCGTTCGCCCGCCGATCGCCAATGTGGACTGTTTTGTCGTGGTTTTGGCGGCGGCGAAGCCAAAACCGAATTTCAGCGTCATCGATAAGTTCCTGATCATGGCGGAACAGAACGACATGGAAGCGGTGCTCTGCATCAACAAATGTGATCTGGTCAGTGCGGAGACGTTGGAAGAGCTGAGATCTATTTATAAAGACGTCTACCCGGTGGTCTGCGTCAGCGGAAAGACGGGGGAAGGAATCGATGCGCTGCAGGAGCTGCTGCGGGGGAAACGGGCGGCCTTTGCCGGACCTTCCGGCGTCGGAAAATCCACCATCACCAATCGGATCATACCTGGCGCCAATATGGAAACGGGGGCGATCAGTCAGAAGACCGCCAGAGGCCGGCAGACGACCCGCCACGTGGAGATCTTTGAGACAGACGGCGGAGGTTTGATCTTCGATACGCCGGGCTTTACTTCCTTTGATCTTCTGGAAGCCGGAGAGGATGAGCTGGCGGATTTCTATCCGGAGCTGGCAGCGCTGAAAGGGCAGTGCCGTTTTGATAACTGCCGGCACATCAGGGAGCCGGACTGCGCGGTCAGGGCGGCGGCGGAGGCCGGAACCATCAGCATGGTACGGTATCAGTCCTATCTTGCCAATATGGAAGAGCTGAGAAACAGAAAAAAGTATTGAGCCATGGAATTGTATGGAAAAAGGAGAAGCGTCATGGGAACATTAGCACCTTCGATCCTGTCGGCGGATTTCGCCAGACTGGGGGAACAGGCAGAGGAGATCAGCCGGGCAGGCTGCGGCTACATTCACGTAGATGTGATGGACGGGCATTTTGTGCCGAACATCAGCTTTGGGGCGCCGGTCATGAAGTCCCTGAATCGGTGGGAGACCAGCCCTTACGATGTGCATCTGATGATCGAGGATCCGGACCGGTACATCGAGGATTTTGTTACGGATAAGACTGCGTTTATCGTAGTCCATCAGGAGGCGTGTCCCCATCTGCACAGAACCCTGCAGCATATCCGGGACTGCGGCGTCAAATGCGGCGTTGCGCTGAATCCGGCCACACCGGTTTCTGTTTTGGAATGCGTTTTGGATCAGGTGGACCTGGTCCTGGTCATGTCCGTCAATCCTGGCTTCGGAGGGCAGAAGTTCATCCCTGCGGCTCTGGACAAGATCCGGCAGCTGGACCGGATGCGGAGAGAAAAAGGCTATGGCTACGTCATCGAGATCGACGGGGGCGTGACCCTGGAGAATGCCGCCGAGATCTGCGAGGCAGGCTGTGACATTCTGGTGGCTGGATCCGCCGTCTTCAAGGCAGAGGATCCGGGGACGCGGGTTCAGGATTTTTTGAGCAGGATTTAGCAGGGTCGAACAAGAGCATAGAAAAGCGAAAAAACGGACAAAAAAAGGAGGGCAGTCATGCTCTCCTTTTTCTCTGTCCGTTTTCTCTGCTTTACATCAGCTGCGTTGCGCTAGGCCGCTGGGTCAATACCGGGATCCTCCGGATTGTCCGGATCGTCCGGATTGTCGGTCGTTGGATCGGAATGATCCGGATCGTCCGGATTGTCGGTCTGCGAATCCGAATCGTCAGGATCGTCAGGATCCTCCGGTTTGATCGGCTCATACGGGACATAGGTCTCGTTCGGACTGATCGGATATTTTTCCGGATCGGTGTTGTGCATGTAGCAGTAATACTCCGGAATCTCGCCGTCTTCTTCGTCCTCATTGCCCCAATCCAGATAGCTGACCTTCTTGGTATTCGGACAATCCGGTGTTGCCAGATAGCCGGTATCCGTGCAGATGGTCACTTCTTCTTCCAGCTCCTCGATGCTGCCTACGCCGCCCTGGGTACCGGAAATGTAATACTCACCGCCGGAATAGATCACGTTGCTCGGCATGCTCTTGTAGGATCCCTGTTTCGCGCCTTCGATCTGGTCCATGATCTTGCCCCAGAGGGCCGCAGCAGGACCGGACATTTCACTGCCTGCACAGTTCTGGTCTACGCCGATCCAAAGGGAAGCGGAGTAAGACGGAGTAAATCCGTCAAACCAGATATCCTTCTGTTCATCGGTAGTGCCCGTCTTTCCGCCGGACTGTACGCCGGAGATAGAAGCTCCGTAGCCGATGCCCTGGGTGACGACGGACTTCAGCAAATCGGTCATGATCCAGGCCACGCCGGCATCCAGCACTTCGTGGGATTCAGTCTCCGTTCGATCCAGCAGAACCTCTCCTTTGCTGTCTGTCACCTTGGTGTAAGGCGTGGTTTCCTTCCGGGTTCCGTTGTTCGGGAAGACCGTATAGGCACTGGCCATTTCCAGAGTGGTAACGCCTTCGGTCAGGCCGCCAAGGGCCAGAGCCGCAAGGTTCAGGTCATTGGTGTCTCCCTCTCTGTCCAGCGTAGAGATGCCGAACTTCTCAACCAGGTCCGCAGAGTAGGTTTCACCGACCTGCATGAGAATCTTTACGGCGCAGGTGTTGATGGACTGCTGCAGGGCAGAACGGACGGTCTGCGGACCGGAGTAGCCGGCGCCGCCGGCATTCTGCGGCCAGACCTTTCCATCGATGGTCGTCTTTTCGTCGATGACGATGGAGGCTGCGGTCAGGTAGTTGCCCCACAGCTTGGCTCCCTGTTTATCGATTTTGAAATCGGTAAAGGTGTGCTTTTCTCCCGCCTGTGCTTCCTCTGCGCTCTGTTGGAGCGCTGCAGAATAGACGGCTAGAGGCTTGATGGAAGAACCCGGCTGTTCCGGACTGATGGCTCTGTTGTGGAGCTGTCTTCCTGTGGTCTCTCTTCCGCCTACCATGGCTTTGATGTAGCCGGTGGAGTTTTCTACGATGGTCATGGCCGCCTGAGGCTGGATCACCTTCTGATTCAGCGAATAGGAGTCAGGCGGTATGGTAACGGTGCCGTCGTCGTTAAAGATGAAGAAGTCTTCATAATCCTCATCCTCAAAGAAATCCGCGGAAATGATGATATTTCCGTATTCATTCTGGGACTTATACTGCTGCGGAACGTTGATGAAGCCGCCACCGATGGTGTACAGCTTCCCGTTTTCGTAGGTGTACATGTTCGGGAATTCGATGCTGTAGTCGGTCTCCCCGTTAACTTCGGTCTCGTAGATCTTCAGCCGCTTGTTGGCCTTGATCAGCAGGCCGCCGTCCTTTCTCTTGATGATCTCGCTGGTTTTCAGCGTGAAATTCTTGTCACTGTCAAAGATGCTGTCGTAGTTGGTCAGGTTTGGAATGCTGTAGGTGTAGGAGGACGGGAAATTGGCGTCGTTATCAAATTCCGTCTCGATGACCTCCTGGGCCTGGGAATCCATGGTAGAATAGATCCGCAGACCGCCGTTATAGACCTTATCCCAAGCGGTGTCGTAATCCCAGTCGTTGGCTTCCATCAGGTCTTCGATGACCGTGTCGATGACGTAATCCTTAAAGTAGGAGGCCTCCTGCACGTTGCTGCTGTAGCTCGGATTCAGCATGCTGGTCAGCTTCCGCTTGGACGCCTTTTCCTTCTGCTCCGCGGTGATGTAACCCTGTTCCTCCATGAGATCCAGGCAGATCTCGCGGCGCTCCTTGCTGGCGTCGTTGGCCAGGTAAGTCCCGTTGGAGGTTCGCTTCAGAATGTTCTCGTCCTCTTCGGAAACGTCGTCGTTGCTTACGTATTCGATGAGTTGATAGGTGGACGGCAGCTGAGGCAGAGCCGCCAGCGCCGCACATTCCGACAGTTTCAGATCCTGCACATCCTTAGAGAAATAGGCCTGGGATGCGGACTGAATGCCGTAGCAACCGTATCCAAAGTTGACGGTATTGAGATAGAGTGTAATGATCTCTTCCTTGCTCAACTCTTTCTCAATGATAAGCGTATAGTAAGCTTCTATGATCTTTCTCTTGATATCCCTGTCAAACCGGCTGTCCTTCAGAAAGATGTTCCTCGCCAGCTGCTGGGTGATGGTGCTGGTTCCGCTGATTTCACCGCCGCCAAAGATAGATTCCTTGATCGCACCCATGATGCGGATGAAGTTGAATCCGTGGTGTTCCCAGAAAGTTTTGTCCTCCAGGGCTACCATGGCATTGACCATATTCTCCGGAATATCTTCATATTCCACGATGGTGCGGTTCTCTTCGGAATAGACGGTGTCGATCTCGTTGCCGCTGTCATCGTAGACCACGGTACTTTCCGTCAGGATCGTATACATGTCGTCTACATCGATCTTCGGCGCCTGTGAAATAACGACGCCTACGTAGACGCAGACTGCCGCCACGGCGATAAGCACAAGACCCAGCAGAAACAGGATAAACCGTTTCCAGTTCAGCCGGTACTTCTTCTTTTTACGGGCTGCGGTGCCGTCAGCCTGAACCACGGCAGCGCTGTCGGCATCCTGCCCTCCGTGCTTTCTTCTATTTTTCTTTCTATCGCTGCGCATCTGATGTTATAGTCCTTTCTGTAAAGAATAAACTGCCTTTAGTATACCATAATTCACATCAAAAGTTAAAGGATATTTCCACTTTTTATAAATTTTCGCCTGAAAAACCGGTTTTTTTTTGCGAAAACGTTGCCAAAATGTGGGTTTTGGTATATTATGTAAGTGTAACGGAGAGTCTCGAAAGGACGAGACATGAGACGAAAACTATTCTGCGCCGTCATCGCCATGATGGCGGCCATCATCTGGGTCTGGTACGGCGGCAGATCAGCCGGCCTTTTTTCTGCTGCGGCGGCTGCCGCGGCCATGCTGTTTCTTCAAAGATTCTCCGGCCGGGAAACGCTACGGCTGGTCCTGGCCTTTTTCCTGGCAGGCTGTCTTTTGATGTGCGCACGGATTTCCTGGGCCCAGAACGGAACTCTGGCCGGCCTGACCGGTGATCAAAGGGTGTCCGTCAGGGGTGTGGTCACGGAGGTCAGACAGTCCGGTGAGAAGAACTGGCAGCTGACGGTAAAGACCTGCGGCGAGAAGCTGCTGGTCAGCTGCTACCGGCAGCCGGACCAGCCCTACGGCCTCATAGGCCGGGAAATCTCTTTCTCCTCTGAAATCACCGAGCCACAGGAAAGCGGCAATCCCAGAACCTTCGATTACAGCCTGTATCTGAAATCGCGGAATATCTTTTATACCGCATCCGTAAACAGCTTTACGGTGACGGAGCGGCCGGCGGCGCTGCTGCGGCGGGTACAGCAATGGATTCTGCTGAAGCGGGAGCGGTTCTTTCAGCAGCTGCAGCTGCCGCAGTCATCAGAGGCTTTGGTACGCGGCGTCTTGTTCGGCGATACGTCGAAGCTGGATGAGGAAGTCTACGACGCCTTTCGCCAGAACGGCACGGCTCACGTGCTGGCTGTCAGCGGCCTGCACATCGGCATTCTCTACGGATTGTTTCAAAAATTGCAGGAACGGAGGCGTTCGCGATTGCTCCTGGTTCTCTTTCTGCTCTCTCTGGCCGTGTACGGCACGGCCGCCTGCTGGGCAGTTTCGGTACGGCGGGCCGTGCTTTTGATCGTGCTGGCGCAGCTGGGCCAGGTGACGGAACGGCGCTGCGATCTGCTGACGGCTCTGTCTGCAGCGGCTCTGGCAGTTATGGCGGTGAATCCTTTCGTCATCTTTGGAGCTTCCTTTCAGATGTCCTTTCTGGCGGTCGCCTCCATGGCCTTTTTCACGCCGGCGATGGAACGGGTCTGCGGCAAAGGGCCGGCCGCGGTTCTGGCGGTCCAGCTGGGTCTGATGCCGTATATGGCCTATACCTTCAATTATATATCTTTTACCGGCCTGGCCGGTAACTTCCCTGTGGTTTTTCTGGTTTCCCTGCTGGTTCCGGCCGGCATGGCCGGATTTCTGGTTTCGATGGCAACGGGCGCCGGCCTGCCGCTGCTTCCCCGGCTGCTTCACGGCCTGGCGTCCATGGTCATAAAGGTCAACGGGCTTTTCTGCTCGGACGGATGGCTTTCCTTCGACGTGGCCAGTCCGCCCCTCTGGCTGCTGGCTTTGCTGTACGGCCTGGCTTTTTTCTGTGCGTCAGAGTATTGCTACATCTACGTGCGGCGCAGGGAATGGAAGCGGATCGCATGGGCAGGCGCTTTGATCGCCGCTTTGACGTGGGCGGGTGTCCTTGCGGGAGGAAGCCCCTTTGATCGGGCCCAAGCGGTTTTGGTGGACGTGGGACAGGGGGACTGCCTGCATCTTAGGACAGAGGACGGCAGAAGCATTTTGATCGACGGAGGCGGATCCATCAGCTATGACGTTGGAAAGAAGGTCCTCAAACCGTATCTTTTGAAGAACGGATTTTCCGAGGTAGATCTGGCGGCAGCGACCCATCTGCACACGGACCATTATCAGGGTCTTGTGGATCTGGCTGCCTGTTTCCCTGTGGAACGGCTGGTGACGGAGGGAAGGACCGGACAACGACTGGAAGCGGACGAGGATGCCTGGGCTGAGATCCTCTGGCCGGACAGACAGGATCCGGATGTCGACGATGAGAACGCCAACAGCCTGATCTTTAAGGTGCACTGGTATGGAATGACGATCCTTGTGACCGGCGATATTACGGCGGAAGGGGAGGCTATGCTGCTGGAGAGGTACCGGGGTACCGACGCGCTGAAGTGCGATGTGCTGAAGGTGGCCCACCACGGCAGCGCTTACAGCACCAGCGACAGTTTTCTGGATGCGGTCAGCCCCTCGGTGGCCGTCATCGGCGTTGGACGGAACAATTACGGCCACCCGTCCCAGAAGGTCATTGATAAATTGCAGAAAAGAGGTATAATGGTATTCAGAACTGACCTGGACGGGGCAGTGGGAATCAGATACAAGGATGGGAAGATTACGGTATGTACAAAAAAACGGTGAAGCACAGTTTTAAGGTTTTTTCGGAGAATCTAAAGGAAGGCAAGATCGGGAAGGTGCTGCTCTTCTACGGGGTGGAGCAGTATCTGGTCAAATGGGCGGTGGAGACGCTGGTGAAGAAATACGTCAACCCGGCGACGGTCTCCGTGGATTATCAAATCCTGGACGAAGACGGGGTCACCTGCGGCCAGATCATAGAGGCCTGTGAGACCTTTTCCATGTTCTCCGACAGGCGGGTAGTCTGGGTGAAGGATTTCCGCCCGCTGTCCGGCGACAGTGCCAGGGGCTACAGCAAAGATGAGGTGGCGAAGCTGGCGGACTATCTCAGCGCCAGCAACGACGGGACCATTTTGATCTTTTCCGCTGAGGAGATCAAAGCCTCCGCTGCGCTGCCTGCTGCTTTGAAAAAGCACGGACAGTGCTACGATTTTGACAAGATCGACAAGGCGGAGCTGACATCTTTTGCCCGAAAGCGTTTCCGAGCGGCGGGAGTGGACATCGGCCCTTCGGCGCTGAACATGCTCATCGAGGCTACGGGCTATTTCAACAGGGAAAGCGACTACAGGCTGTTCCACTTTGCCAACGATATTCAAAAGGTCATCGCTCACTGCGACGGAAATGTGGTGCGGCAGGAGGATATCGAGGCGGCCGTCTGCGGGGATCTGGAGACCTTTGTCTTCGACATGCTGGACGGGATCAGTAGCGGGCAGAAGGATAAAGCCTTCCGAATCCTGTACAATATGCTCCACGGCGGCAGCGACCCGTTCTCTGTCATCGGTGCCATCGTCAGCCAGTTTGAGATGATGCTGTCGGTGAAGCAGATGCGGGAGGACGGCATGGATCTGAAGGCCATCCATAAGCGCCTGGGCGGCAGCGAATACCGGATCAAGAAGATGATCCCGTATACCAACCGTTTTTCGGTGGACAAGCTGAAAAGGATATTGTCCTCGATCTACGAGGTGGACCGGCAGATCAAGACGGGGCTTCTCGACAGCCAGCTGGCGCTGGAGCTATTTATCGCGGGTGTATAAGGGCTGCGCTGTTTTATTTAAGATGAATGAAACAAGGCGAGCAAGCCAAACAAGTTAAATAAGCTAAAAAAGTTAGTTGAATAATATAAGTCAAGTTAGTTGAACTACAATTAGTTGAGTTAAGCGCTGTTTCTGAGCGCTGTTTAAAACGCGGGAGGGTGTATGAAAACGCAATTGAGGGCAGATCTGATGCTGGTGCTGGTGACATTGTGCTGGGGCGTTTCCTATTATCTGATGGACGTGTCCCTTTCGGATATGGGGCCGTTTACCCTCAACGCCTATCGGTTTCTCGGCGCCTTCGCGGCGGCAGGGATTCTTTCCTGTAAAAGTCTGAAAACGGTGAACTGGGCGACGTTGAAATACAGCTTGCTGATCGGCAGCGTGCTGGTCTTCGTCTATATGGGAGCTACCTTCGGAGTCCAGTATACCTCCCTGTCTAATTCTGGATTTCTGTGCGCTCTGACCGTGATCTTCGTGCCGATTCTGGAAATGCTGTTTTTGCGGAAGCGGCCGCACCGGAAGATCGTCGTGGCAGTGACCATGAGCTTCGTGGGCATCATGCTGCTGGCGCTGAAGGACGATTTTTCCATCAATATGGCAAACCTGCGGGGTGACCTGCTCTGCCTCATGGGTGCCGTCGCTTACGCGGTAGATCTGATTTTGACGGAACGGGCCGTGGCCCATGAGGAGGTGGACGCTTTTCAGCTGGGCGTCTTCCAGCTGGGTGTGACAGGCGTCTATATGCTGGTTCTCTGCATGATCTTTGAAACGCCGCATCTGCCCAGCACGCCGGGCATCTGGGGAAGCGTCGTCTTCCTTTCGCTGTTCTGCACCGGCCTGGCTTTCATCGTCCAGGCTGTGGCACAGCAGTACACGACGGCTTCTCACGTAGGCGTCATTTTTACGCTGGAACCGGTCTTTGCCGCTGTGGTGGCCTTCTTCTTCGCCGGAGAGGTTCTGTCCGCGAAGTCCTATCTGGGGGCGGTGATCATGACGGCCGCGCTGTTCGTGACCGAGATCGACTTCGGCGGGAAGAAAAAGGAGACGGTCTCAGGAACAGACGCAGCAGACGGAACAGGCGGAGCAGATGGATCCTTTGATTGACCTTTGCAAGATTTTGCGTAAAATAGGATCTAAAGAAGGGAGGCGTCTATGAACCATAACAGGATAAGAGAAATCGTATCGCAGCTGGGCTTTGTGCTGGACGCGGCGTCCGACGCTGTCTGCATACAGGACCTGGAAGGCAGAACGGTTTTCACCAACAAAGCCTACGGCAGGATGATCCGCAGAGGCAGTACGGAGCTGGTGGCAGACGCCAGCGAGATCTGTGAAGGAGGCCGCACGGTCGGAAAGATCGTAGTCTATCACGATATTTCCGATATCAACCGGCTGAAACGGGAGCTGGACCGGCTGAACCAGAAGCTGCGCAAGGTGCAGACGAAATATACGTTCAAAGACATCATCGGCAAGGATCCCGCTATGCAGAAGGTCATCGAAACGGCCAGAGTGGCCTCGATGACGCCGGCCACCATCATGCTCCGCGGCGAGAGCGGCACGGGGAAGGAGATCTTTGCCAACGCCATTCACAACAACAGCCCCAGACGCGGCGAAAAGTTCGTGAAGATCAACTGCTCGTCTCTTCCAGAGGAGCTTTTGGAAAGCGAGCTGTTCGGATATAAGGAGGGGGCGTTTACCGGAGCCCTCCGCGGCGGACGGAAGGGGTTGTTCCAGGAAGCGGACAAAGGCACCCTGTTCATGGACGAGATAGGAGACGTTTCTCCGAGAATGCAGGTGAAGCTGCTTCGGGCGCTGCAGGAAAAGGAGATCATGCCGGTAGGCTCAGTGGAAACCGTCAAAGTGGACGTGCGGATCATCTGCGCCACCAACAAGCCATTAGAGAACATGGTGGAGGAGGGCAGCTTCAGAGAAGATCTGTATTACCGCCTCAACGTATTTCCTCTGTATATTCCGCCTCTCAGAGAGCGGAAGGGGGACATCGGGCTCATCGTCCGGTACCTGCTCCATCAGTGTAACGAGTTTTACGGCAGGCAGGTGGAGGAGGTAGATGAGGCAGCGGTGGAGCTTCTGCAGCAGGAAGAATGGAAGGGCAACGTCCGGGAGCTGGAAAATGTCCTTTCGAGAGCCTTTATCAATATGGACCCGGCAGAAACGCGGCTGGGGCAGAAGGACATCGCGCAGGCCCTTTCCGGTGAGAATGGAAGACCAAAGACACCCGTCGGTACGCCTGCCGTCGGAAGCAGCCAGGCCTCTGACGGCGCGAAGGGAGAAGACTCCTTTGATATTCCGGCGAATCTGGGCCAGGCAGTGGAACAGGTGGAACGCTTTTGTATCCAGAGGGCCCTGGAAGCGTCTGGCGGAGATAAAAACAAAGCGGCCGTGGCGCTGGGGCTGCCTCTGCGAACCCTTTACTATAAATGCAAAAAATACGGAATCTGACCTTTGCAAAAAATTACAATAATGCAGGAACTTGCCGCAATAAATTGCAAATCGGTGACGGGATTCGCGGCGGAGACCGGCGTTTTCCCTGAAAATCCCTTTGGCACGAAACTTGCTTTATATAGTGACAAAAGAAAAATGCATCACCATCTGCAAGGAGGAAAAAAGAATGGATAACAATAAGGCATTGAATGAATTTGTCGCTCAGTATTACGGACAGCTGGCAGCAGGCGTATACGCAGAGCCTGTAGCGGTCAGCGCGGAGGACACGGCGCTGGTCATCATTGACGCGCAGAAATGCGTCACAAAGGAATATTTTGCAGAGGGCTACAAGGCGATGGGCGTAGACGTGGAGCCTTTGATGCCGGTATTGAACCAGCTGGAGGAAAACACCAGCAAAGCCCTGGCCAACATCGAAAAGATCCTGGGTAAGTGCAGAGAAAAGGGCATCCGGCCGATTCACATCAGAATTCAGTCCATGCTTCCTGACGCCAAGGATACGGGCAGGCTCCATGCTTCCGCGGGCATGTACTATCCGCCGGGCGGTATGGCCTCCGAATTCTGCGATGAGGCGAAACCGCTGGACGGCGAGATCATCTTGAACAAAACATGCTCCGGTATCTGCGTAGGCACGCCCATCGACAGGGTGCTGAGAAACCTGCAGGTTAAGAAGGTCATCGTCACAGGCTTTTACACGGATCAGTGTGTCAGCACATCTATTCGCGACCTGTCGGATCTGGGATACGAAGTGGACATGATCGAGGACGCCATGACCGCCATGAGCCAGGAGCGCCATGACAAAGCGTTGCAGAGCACCAAGTTCATCTACGCCAACTGTGAAACCACGGATAAGCTGCTGGAAAGACTGGAAACGTTGTAAGCTGTAAGATCGAGATAGTGAAAGGTTGAGAGATGCGGGAAGAATTAGAACAGAAGATCAAAACCTTTGCCGGCCAGAATCGGGAAAAGGTCGTCCAGTGGAGACGGCATTTCCATCAAAATCCGGAGCTGAGCTTTGAGGAATTTGATACGTCAGACTATATCGCCGCCAGACTGCAGGAGATGGGCTACGAGGTAAAGCGAAACATCGGAGGAACCGGCGTCATCGCTGAGCTGGATACGGGAAGAGCAGGCAGGCATATCGCCTTTCGCGCGGATATGGACGCCCTTCCGATTTTGGAGGAGACGGGTCTTGCCTTTGAGTCGGGAAAGGCGGGACTGATGCATGGCTGCGGCCATGACGGTCATATGGCTGTGCTGCTGGGAACCGCCATGATTTTGCGGGAGCTGCGCGACGAGCTGTGCGGCACCATACGGTTCATCTTTCAGCCGGGAGAGGAAGCCAACGGCGGAGCCAGATGCGTGATCAATGACGGCGGACTGAAAAAGCCTGACGTGGAGGCAATCTTCGGGCTGCACATGATGCCGGATCTGCCCTGCGGAACCATCGGCATCAGGGCGGGGCATCTTTCAGCCACAGATGACGAGTTCGTCATTCGCATCCACGGGAAGAGCGCCCATTCCTCAGAACCGGAGCTGGGCCTCAACGCCATCGTGGTCGCGTCCCACGTGATCACGGCCCTGGATTCCGTTCTGAGCAACAACGTAGGTCCCTTTCAGGTGGCAACCTTTTCCATCTGTCAGATCCAGGGCGGCGAGGCCATCAACGTGATCCCCGACAGCGTGGAGATGAAGGGCATGATCCGCTGCGTGGAGAAAAGCGATAAAATGAAGATACGCGCCCGCATGGAAGCCATCGTGGAAAATACGGCCGGAGCCTTTGGCGGAGAAGGGGAGGTCGAGTTCATTCCGGGCTTCCCGTCTGTGAACAACGACGCGGCGCTGACACGGCTGACCATAGAGGCGGCTGAGCGGGTTTTAGCCCATAAGGACGACGTGTACCTGATCGAGCGGCCCCATTTGGGCTCAGAGGATTTCGCCTACTATCAGGAAGAGGTGCCCGGCGTCATGTTCATGCTGGGCTGCGCCCAGGAGGGGACAGAGACCGGTTCTCTGCACAGTCCTATCCTGAATATCAACGAAGACTCCTTCCTGCACGGCGTGGAGATCTTCGCGGAGATCGCGGCCATGATGTGCGGCAGAGAATCGTAAAAAACCGGATATTAAAACTGGATATTTATAGAGAACGCAAGCGTCAGATGAGGGACTTGCGTTCTTTTTGTGTCCATTGTGTCTGTTTGTGAAAACCTGATTTATCAAAGGCTGTATAGAAACTGCCGATAAACTGGGGAACGTCACACTGGTATCATACGAAACTCTCTTAAAGGAACTTACAGGCTGATCAAAAAAAGATCACGAATCAATGAAAGTTGTCGTTGTAGCGCACGAAGGTTTATGATAGAATATTCAAAATAATACCACAAAAAGAGCGTGTAACAAAGGGCGGTCAGCTTGTCTACATGGATGAGCCGAACGGAAACTTTTTGATCTTCGACCATGATATTCAGAAGGGACTGGTTAGCGCCATTACTACCAGCAAAAACCTGTCCATTGTCTTTACCTATAACACGCAGCCGGGCACTGATCCGATGACGGTCAAGTCCGTGACTCTGACGGACAGATCATCAGCCTGGCACGTTCACAGACTGAATCAGGCATGCCGCAGACCGTGACATCTGTGACAAAGGATGGGGCTGTCATGTCTTCCGAGACGGCATCCTTTGACGCTTCGTCCGGAAACTGTCTGGAAACCGTGGATGACGACGGCCTGATCACGACCTATGCCTACAGAGACGAAATGTTGGCAAGAACCACGCAGCAGGTAGCCTATGAGGCTCTGGAAAACGGCGCGATCGTAGAAAAACTGGACACCAGAACCACGGTAACGGAGTACGATGAGACGCAGAACGTGACCAGCGAAGAGGACGGATTCGACCAGTGGAGCGAAGTGGTCGAGTATGACTACGGATATTTTGGAGAATATGATGAAGATTCCCCAAGCCATGAAGAGATCTGGTGCGATGACGAGTTGATCGGCGATTACGATTATGATTACGATGACTATGGAAACCTAATCTACGAGTATGACCACATTTCAGACGTTTTGACAGAGTATGACTACTACACTGAAGACGATCTGGATGCGGACAGCGATTGGTATGGCGAGATTGCCAGCGAGACAGAGAGCCTGAACGGCGTGGTGCAGTCAGTTACTACCTACGCTTACAGCTATGACGCTTCCGGCAACAAGACAGAAACCATGACCGACGTGACTGGTGATGTTACGACGGTTACTGTCACGAAATATGACGTTATGGGCAGGGAACTG
>CAZGED010000013.1:9046-17678 GCA_964525085.1 uncultured Senimuribacter sp. | reverse complement strand
CGGAAGGTAACGCGCAACATTTGCCCCAAAAATCAAAAAAGGTTGCTGATTCGACGGCTCTATTGTTCTGGTCAACCTTATTTTGTAATAATGTGTTCAGACTCCGTTCAGATTCTTGTCTATGTTTTTCATGCGCAGGCCCTGAGCCGCAGACGATTTCCTCTTTCCATTCTCTTCATTCCATGCTAAAATAAATATGTATAAGCAGAAACAAAAGGAGTAGCGCACATTGCATCAGGATTTACGAAAGAAAAAGACGCCGAAGAAAAAGGCGTTGAAGATACAGATGATCCACGGCAAAAGACTGGCCGCGGCCATCCTGGCCCTGACCCTGGTCTTTTCCAGCGGCGCGGCGGCCTTCGCCGGCGACAGCGGCGGCGGTATGATCGGCAGCGGCGCCCAAAACAGCAGTACCAGCAGTACCAAAGGAAGCGCGTCCGCCGCGTATGCGGCGGCCCAGTATGTCGAAACGGGAACGGAAATTCAGCTTCTGGCGGCAGAACAGCCGGAAACCGGCGAGGTTACGGACCCGGCAGATCCTGTCCAGCCGGAGCAGCCGGTCAAGCCGGTGCGGCCGACGATCAGCGCCAAAAGCGGCATCGTCATCGACGGGGATACCGGAAAGATCCTCTATTCCAAGAATCCTCACACCAAGAGGGATCCGCTCAGCACCACCAAGCTGCTGACCTGCCTGATCGCGCTGGAGCATCTCAAGCTGAATCAGACCGTGACCGTGACCCAGGCGGCCGTCAACGTCGGCGCGAAGATCGACGGATCCAACGTGGATCTGAAAGTGGGAGAGAAGGTCAAGGTGAAGGACCTGATCTACGGCGCCATGTTGCCCAGCGGCAACGACGCCGCCATGGCCCTCGCCATCGCCGTATCCGGCAGCAAGTCCAAATTCGCGGCTTTGATGAACAAAAAAGCCAGACAGCTGGGCTGCACTGACAGCAATTTCACCAACCCGCACGGATGGAAGTCCTCCAAACACTATTCATCTGCCTATGATATGGCTTTGATCACCAAGGCGGCCATGGAGAACCCGACCATCAAAAAAGCCTGCAGCACGGAAATGTACAAGATGGCGAAGACCAACAAGCACAAGGCCCGGTGGATCGCTACCGGCAACTACTTTGTCGCAAAGAAAAAATACCCGAACTCCGGCGTGTATGCCGGAAAGACCGGTACCTGGACCTATAACAATGCGGCGCTGGTATCGGCCTGCGAAAGAGACGGCAAGACCACTTACGCCGTGGTCCTGCAGGATACTATGGACAATCGGTGGAAGAGCACCAATCAGATCCTCAACTACAGCTATCAGAAGCTGGCTCAGGCGTCCTGCACCCCGCAGGGGACCTGAGAAATCTGAACGTAAGGAAGGAGAACCTTAGAGATTTATGAGAATGAAAAAGACTATCAGGAGCGTCATCGCCCTCGCGGCGGCTGTGGCCGTGGTTTTGACCAGCCAGGCAGCTCCGGCCTTTGCCGCTCAGGTCGAGAAACCGGATATTACCGCTTCCGGTGCCATCGTCTACTGCCAGAATACGGGAGAGATCGTCTACTCTAAAAACCGGGAGAAAAAGCTGGCGCCTTACAGCGTTACCAAGCTGATGACCGTGCTTCTGGCCGTGCAGAACCTGCCTCTGGATCAGGAGGTAACCGTATCTGCCAAAGCGGCTGCGCAAAAAGAATCTTCCATGGGCCTGGAGGAAGGGGAGATACTGACGGTCGAGGACCTGATCTACGGCTGTATGTTGCCCAGCGGCAACGACGCGGCTTACGCCCTGGGGGAGGCGGTCAGCAGCGACATGGACAGCTTTGTGGACCTGATGAATAAGACGGCGGAGAACATCGGCTGCAAAAACACCCACTTTTCCAATCCCAGCGGCCTGAAATCCTCAAAGAATTACACTACCGCCTACGACATGATGCTGATCACCAAAATGGCTTTCTCCAACGATGTGGTCTGCAAGGCGGCAGGCAGCACGCAATATACCGTGGCGAAGACCAACAAACACAAGAAACGGACCTTAAAGACCCATATCAGCTTCCTCAGCGATCCGGAAAGCGGCATCTACGCCGGAAAGACCGGCTATTGGGAGGCCAACGACTGCAGCATCGCCCTGGGGTACCGTCAGGACGGCCTGCAACTGTTTATCGTGCTGCTGGGCGATACGTCAGAGGAGCGGACCAACGATGTCAACAAGCTGATCGCTTACGCCAAACAAAAGGTTGAAGGCGTCAAGGTCATCGGCAAGGACAAGGCGTCCGGCAAGGTCAGGATCAAGCACGGAGCCAAGACGCGGTTGGAGGCCTACACGTCGGAGATCGGGTATGCCTATCTGCCAAAGGAGGCGTCCGAGTCTCTGATCGGAACAAAGGTGACCATGGACAGCGATGTCACTGCGCCGGTAAAAGCCGGAACCGTAGTGGGAAAACTGGAGATCTACGCGGCCGATGAGCTGGTCAACGAGGTGGACCTGATCATCAAGGAAGATGTGGAAGCCGGCTGGTTCCCATCTTATGTGGGCATTTCCAATCTGGCGACGATGATCCTCTGCGGCGTCTTCGCTCTGCTCCTTGTCCTTTTTATCTGGATTTCAGCTGTAAAAGCCAAATACCGGCGCAAAAAGCGGCGGATCCGCCAGCGGAAGATCATGGAGATGGCCATGGCAGAAATGCGCAAGGAACAGGACTATAACGAAAGAGACTGGCATTTTTAATATGTTCGATATCAAAGAAAACCTGAAAAACCTGCCGGACTGTCCGGGGGTATATCTGCACAAAGACAGACTGGGACAGGTCATCTACGTGGGGAAGGCCATTTCCCTGCGCAGCAGAGTACGTCAGTATTTTCAGAGCGCAGCGAAATCCAATCCCAAGGTGGCCGCCATGGTGTCCCATATTGCGGAGTTTGAGTACATTACCTGCAGTACGGAGATGGAAGCCCTGATCTTGGAATGTAACCTGATTAAAAAATACAGGCCTCGCTACAACGTTTTGCTGCGGGACGACAAGACCTATCCTTACATCAAAGTCACCACCGCCGAGGACTATCCCAGAGTGCTGAAAACCCGGCTCATCGCCAAGGACGGAAGCAAGTACTTCGGGCCCTACAGCGACGTAGGCGCCGTAAATCAGATCGTCGACCTGCTTTCCGGCATCTACGGCCTGAAACGGTGCAGCGCTAAGGAATTTCCGGCAAACCACCGGCCCTGCCTCAACTATCACATCCATCAGTGCAAGGGGGTCTGCGTCGGCAAGGTCAGCAGGGAGGAGTACCGCCGATCCATCGACAAGGTGCTGGAATTTCTGAGCGGCAGGGAAAAGCCTTTGCTGAAGCATCTGGAGGAAAAGATGATGACGGCCTCCGAAAACCTGGAGTTTGAAGAGGCGGCCAGATACCGGGATTCTATCAACTCCATCAAGGCCATATCCGAGACCCAGCGAGTGACCATGACCCAGGACAAAGACCTGGACGTGGTGCTGCCGGTCAAGGACCGGGACAACTCCTTTATCGCCCTGTTCACCGTGCGGGACGGAAAGCTGTCCGGACGTGAGACCTTTCAGATCCAGGCAGAGGAAAGCGACAGCCGGGAAGAGATGGTGGGTGAGTTCATCAAGCAGTATTACAGCCAGTGGGCCATGGTGCCGCCGGAGATCCTGGTGGAAAGCCAGGTGCCGGAGCACGAGCTGCTGGAGGACTTTCTGCGCCGCGAAGGCCGCAGAGTGCGCATTTTCGTGCCGCAGAAGGGCGAAAAGCGGGCGCTGCTGAAGATGGCCCAGAGCGACTGCGTCGAGATGGTCAAGACCCTGTCCCAGAAGGCTAGGCTGCAGCAGGAGAAACAGACGGCCGTTCGGGAACAGGTGGCCATGGTCATCAGGGAGGCCGGTTATATACCGCCGGAGAAACAGACCTACCGTATAGAATCCTACGATATTTCCAATACCAACGGCGTGGATTCCGTCGGCGCCATGGTGGTCTTTGAGGGGCTGAACCCCAACCGGAAGGAGTACCGCCGCTTCAAAATCAAAACCATCGAGGGACCGGATGATTACGGCAGCCTGCAGGAGATGCTTTACCGGCGTTTCAAGCGGGCCCAGGCGGGGGATCCCGCCTTTGTTCACATGCCTGATGCCATCTTCATGGACGGCGGACAGGGCCAGGTCACGGCAGCGCTGAAGGTTTTGCGCGCCATGAAGCTGGATATTCCCGTGGCAGGCATGGCCAAGGACGACAGCCACAGAACCCGGGCCATGGTCTTCGAGGACGGCCGGGAGATCCCCCTGGAAAGCAATCCTATCCTGTTCCGCTATGCCGGGACCATCCAGGAGGAGGTTCACCGCTTTGCCATCGACTATCACCGGAGCCTGCGGAACAAGAACGCGTTCCACTCCGTCCTCGACGATATCTGCGGCGTGGGCCCTGCCCGGAGAAACGCGCTGCTGGCCCACTTTGGCACGCTGGAGTCCATCAAAGGGGCGTCCGTCGAGGCGCTGATGGAGGTGCCGGGGATCACGGCCGGTGTGGCGAAAAACATCAAAGAATATTTTGGTTGATAAATTTCCCGATCAGTGGTATATTATTAGAGTAGCATGCGCGTTGCGCAGGGGCTGCACTGTAAAGAAAAATGGAGGATTATTATGGCAGATAACAAGAACAACCTGCAGGACGAAGCAGATATCATCACGCTGGAATTCGAGGATAACACCGAACTGGAATGTGAGATTATGGGCGTATTTGACTACGCAGGCAAGGATTACATCGCTTTGATCCCGCTGGATGATACAGATGATGTGTACATCTACGGCTACAAGGAAATCGGCGACGATGAATTTGAACTGGTTGACATTGAAGACGAGGCATTATTTGCCAGCGTCGTTCAGGAATTTGACGCCATTATGGCTGACGCCGATGAGGGCACGGTGAACTAGAATTTGTAATTTCGGAGCTGCTTCCCTGTGGAGGCGGCTCTTTTTGTTGTGTAAAGGGGTGAACCTATATTATGAAGAAATACGATATCATGATTGCGGGAGCAGGCGCCAGCGGCGTATTCATGAGCTATGAGCTGACGAAGCGGGAAAACAGCGCCAGCGTTTTGATGCTGGATAAGGGCGCACCGCTGGAGAAGCGGGTATGTCCCATCAAGACCGGCAGGACCAGGGCCTGCGTCAAGTGCAGTCCGTGCCACATCATGAACGGCTACGGCGGAGCGGGCACTTTGTCCGACGGAAAGTACAACATCACCACCCAGTTCGGCGGAGATCTGCACAGGTACGTGGGCGTGGATGCGGCCATGAGCCTGATGGAGTATGTGGACAGCGTGCTTTGCGCCATGGGAGGCGCCGAAGCCAAGCTGTATTCTACGGGAGATTCCGACCTGAAGACCAAGTGTTTGCAGAACAATCTCCATCTGTTAGAGGCCAAGGTGCGCCATCTGGGCACCGACCGGAACGTCGAGATTCTGGGCCACATCTTCGACTATATTAAAGACCGCATCGACACCCAGTTCTACACTACCATCGAGGAGGTGGAGAACGTGGACGGCGGCGGATTTATCGTGCGCACGGACAAAGGAGACTTCGCCTGCGATAAGCTGGTTCTCGCCACGGGACGCTCCGGATCCAAGTGGATCTCCGGCGTCTGCGACAAGCTGGGCATCGAGCAGAAAAAGAACCGGGTGGACATCGGCGTGCGCGTAGAGCTGCCTGCCGAAGTCTTCAAGCATATTACGGACGCCGTTTACGAAGGGAAGATCGTCTACAAGACAGAGCGGTACAACGATATGGTCCGGACCTTCTGCATGAACCCTTACGGCGAGGTGGTTTCTGAGAACACCAACGGCATCGTCACGGTCAACGGCCACAGCTACGGCGATCCGTCCCTGCACACGGAGAACACCAACTTTGCGCTGCTGGTTTCCAATACCTTTACAGAACCCTTTGAGGACAGCAACGAATACGGCGAATCCATCGCCAGACTGTCCAACATGCTGGGCGGCGGCGTGTTGCTGCAGCGGTTCGGGGATCTGATTAAGGGACGGCGGAGCAGCGTCCGCAGAATGGAGAAGTGCTTTACACGGCCGACCCTGGGAGCCACGCCGGGAGACCTGAGCCTGGTCATTCCAAAGCGGCAGCTGGACAGCATTATCGAGATGATCTACGCGCTGGATAAGATTGCGCCGGGTACGGCCAACGAGGATACGCTTCTCTATGGCGTGGAAGTCAAATTCTATAATTCCAAGGTGGCGGTAGACGAGCACCTGCAGACTTGCGTGCCCGGACTCTATGCGCTGGGCGATGGCTCCGGCGTCACCCATTCCCTGTCCCAGGCGTCTGCCAGCGGCGTTCATGTGGCGCGGATCCTGGCAGAGCAGTATCAATAGTTTTTATGGCAGGTTCAGCTGACGGATTCCTGTGTTGCGTTCAGTTGATGGAGTTGGGCTTTTTGGACGATATCGATGAGAAAAGCCCAACTTTGTCGGCGGCATAGATACTGCGGCCATCGGTTATGGGATCGACTGTTATTTTGTATGAATAGAGAGGCGGAGCCGGCGGATCCAGGGCTGGCCCGTGGCTGGTCCGTGACTGGTCCGTGGCCGAAAATATACTTAATATTTACAAAATTGGAACGTTTTATGTATCTAAAAAAATACGAAAAAAGGTTAAAAAAAACGCTTGCATTATTTTGCCAATGTGGTATACTAAGATAGTCGTCAGGCGAGAGGCGGCAAAGAAAAACAGGATATGCGGTCTTGGCGGAATTGGCAGACGCGCACGGTTCAGGTCCGTGTGGGAAACCGTGGGGGTTCGAATCCCTTAGACCGCACCAATTAAATCGTTGAAATCTCAACGAAAGAAGCACCTAAACAGTTGGGTGCTTTTCTGTTTTTTTGCGCTAAGTCAGGTGAAATGCGGAACCCCGTCGGGAAAAATGACTGCCCTGATACCTATTGATCCAATATGCTTGATATTAAATTACAGCCTAAAATCCCGAGGAATTATACACAGGTCACGGTGTGACCTGGTACAGATCCATGATTCTTTGTCCATCCATTTGTTTCCATTACCCCTTTGAGGTAGGTGGTCAGGATGAGTGAAACGAACTGTACGAAGATGCGCCCCTCCATTGTGGCGTTTGTATGGATACAGAGTCTTTTCATGTCCAGATCGTTTTTCAGGTCATCGAAATTCTTCTCCACGGCATCCTTCCGCCGATACGCATGCAGTGCTTCGGCGGCATCCTTAATGTCGTTGGATATGAGGACAAACCAGCCTGTGTTGTTCTCCCTGTGGGACCGGATGGCTTCCTCGTTGTATTCAATCCTGCGGCGCCGCTTCGGGTATGTTGTGACCAGGAAATACTTGCTTATAAACTGTGCGTCCCCCGCTTTTTCATTGCCGGAGCACAGGGCATCGTAACATTCCTTGAGCCTGTGCGTGAACTTCCTGTTCTCCAGCTCCGCTTTCAGGCTGTCAAAATAGACATGCCTGTAGCAACGGTGCCCCTTCCACCTGGTAAGCCTGGTAGTGGCATACAGGTCGTCCCCGTCCCGGTCGTATCCCTACCTGACGAAATCAATCAGCTCGCTGTAGGAGGACACACTGGTGATGTAAAGAACAAAATGTCAAAAAAATCCAGTATTTATGCGGAATTGATAATCATCAGGCCTATGCCATGTGTATAATTATCCGGGAGTTTAGGATGTAAAATTATATAATAATTTTTGGGAAGTGTCTATAGGAGATTTGCCGGGAGCTTTGCCGCTCATGAAAGGAGCAGACCGGAAAGGATCTAGGGCTTTTTGCTTTGAGGAAAGTCGGCATAATCCGTGTCATGATATCATTACAGATACGGAAGATACGGAAGATGCGGATGCCGGGCATGGGCGCCGGTCGGAAACATTGACAAAGTTGACAATATCCCTAATATTTGTCAATCTTGTCAGCAAAATCGCACAAAATGCTGACAGGACTGACAAAATTTTAAGAATCTGTCAGCCCTGTCAGACTTATGACCCTTGATTCCGCATTTTTTGCTCTTTGAAGGCTAAAAAACTGACAAAAAACAGATTTTTGCTTTCATTTGTCAGTATATGCATGATCCGGTATGTCTGCATGCCGATAGAGAAATGTGCACTGACAGTTTTTTTCTTAAGTGCTGCGAGAGTGCTGCGAGCCGCAAAAGGAAAGCGGGTTGATTTATGTCGGCACGCTTGTGGATCAAAACAGATCAAAAACAGATAAAACGGACAAAATACTTGCGGAACGCAAATGGAACACAAAAAATAAAAAACGCCGAAACCTGTTGAATGCTATGGTTTCAGCGTTTTTTCTGGTCGGAGTAGTCAGGCTCGAACTGACGGCCTCTGCGTCCCGAACGCAGCGCGCTACCAACTGCGCCATACCCCGCTGCCAGATAATATTGTAACACATTTTTCCCAAAAGAAAAGACTTTTTTTTGAAGTTTTTTTGAAAATACATGGGACGCGGCGCGGGGCGTCATGGAGCGGCCCGGTGACGGCGCGCAGGCTACTTGGACTTTTCCCTTGCTTCCTTTACGATCTGCACGCCCGCGCTGGCGCCGATCCGGCTGGCTCCGGCTTCAATCATGGCCATGGCGGTTTCCAGG
>CAZGED010000013.1:4771-9036 GCA_964525085.1 uncultured Senimuribacter sp. | reverse complement strand
CCGCTGGCTTTGACGCCCAGACGGTCGCCGACGCAGGCGCGCATCAGAGCCACGTGAGCTGTGGAGGCGCCGCCTGTGGAAAAGCCGGTAGAGGTTTTGACAAAGCGGGCTCCGGCGGCTTCCGCCAGCCGGCAGGCTCTGGTGATCTCCTCATCTGTAAGCAGACAGGTTTCCAGAATGACCTTGACTGCCGCGCCGAAGCCGGCAGCCGCCTCCGCTACGGCGCGGATGTCAGCTTCTACATAGGCGTCGTCGCCGTCCTTCAGCTTGCCGATGTTGATGACCATGTCGATTTCGCCGGCGCCGTTCATGCAGGCGTCCTCCGCCTCGAAAGCCTTTGATCGGGTGGACATGGCGCCCAGCGGAAAGCCGACGACGCAGGCCAGGGCAACGTCGGTTCCTGCCAGAAGCTGTGAGGCCAGAGGAGCGTAGCAGCTGTTGACGCATACGGCGCAGAAGCGGTACTGAACAGCTTCCCGGCACAGCCGGCGGATCTGATCTTCTGTGGCTTCCGGCTTCAGCAGAGTGTGGTCGATATATGCGTTGATCTTCATAGGAATCCTCCTTCAAAATACATACAGTAATTTTACCACAAAACCCGGGCATGATAAACTTTGATTTTTCCTTTGACATTATGGCTGAGTACGCATATAATAACAGGTACTTGATAAAGGCCGCCCTGAAAGGCGGTTCTGGCCTGAATCAGGAAAAACCACACGACAGAATTCGAGGTATTAGGATGAAAAAAACAGTTACTATGATCGGAGCTCTGAAATGGCTCAGTTTTTTGCCGGGTCTTGTCATGTATTTCTGTACGGCGGACAGCTTCGGAGAGTTGGCGGCCGCGGTGCTGGGAGGCGTTGCGTGCGGCGCTTTTTGGATGCTGATGGTCCATGAGAAGTCCAGGCTGATCGGGGCGACGATCGCCAATGAGATACAGGAGGCTATTACAGAGACCACGGAAGCGGAGAGCATCATCGAGATCAAACGGATGCGCAGCGGCATTATCGCCAGAGTTTATCTGATCTGCAGCAGAGATAAGGCCGCCCTGGTCAACAGGGCCGTGGCGCGCCGCATGGAACAGTGCGTCTTCAAGAAATATCTGTGGGTCATGCAGCTGACCAACATGGCCGGCAGAGGGGAGCTGAGAGAGATGCAGCGGATCCTCAACGAACAGCTTCTGGAGGAGCTGCTGCGGGACCACCGCGAGGACGAATAGCCGCCGGACAGCGAAAAGACCGAGTGGCAGAGCAGGCGGAAGTCGATAGCAGTAGCAAAAACCTTTGTCCGGGAATAGACTGAATGACAGCTATTTTCTGTGAAGGAGGAATCAATATGAAGCTGGCTATTGTAGGATCGGGGACCATGGGACGCATTGTGCGGGATATGGCCCTGCAGAATCCGGGCATCGATCACGTGTCCATCATAGAGCCCGCCCTGGGCGAAAGCCTCTGCGATGTGCCGCAGCCCGACGTGGTCATCGATTTCAGTCACCCGGACGTGCTGCCGCCTTTGATCCGTTATCTGTCCGCCAAGGGAGGACAGGTGGGCGTTGTCTTCGCCACCACAGGCTACTGCAAGGAAGATGCCGAGCAGATCAGGAGGCTTTCAGAGAAGGTACCGGTGATCAAAAGCTCCAACTTCTCTTATGGCGTCAATACCATGATGAAGATCCTGGGATTCGCGGCGCCGCTGCTTTCCGGCTGCAGCGATATCGAGATCGTGGAAAAGCACCACAGCCTGAAGACCGACGCGCCCAGCGGGACCGCTTTGATGCTGGCAGACGCGTGTGATCCGGAAGGGTCCAGAGAGCGGGTGTGCGGCAGGGAAGGCGAAGCCAAGCGGCGGGGAGAGATCGGCATTCATAGCGTCAGGGCCGGGACTCTATTCGGAGAACATTCTGTGCTGTTCGCGCTGAAGGACGAAGTCATAGAGATACGCCACACTGCCTACTCCAAGACCATTTTTGCCAAAGGGGCCATCGAAGCGGCTCTGTGGCTGCAGGGCAGAAAACCGGGTTTTTATTCGATTGAAGACGTATTCTATTGACTTAATCGGTTTTTTGTGGTAGAACATATGGAGCGATAAGCAATGATATACGCCAGAGAAAAGAAGAGGAATATATGGAAATTGAACTGAAGTATCTGATTCACGATGAATCAGACGTCGAAAGAATTTTTCAGGATCCTGATCTCATGAAGATAAAAGACCATAAGACTGACGAAGAGATCGAGATGCACGCCGTTTATTTCGATACGGAGGATCGCAGGCTTTACCGAGAGGGCATCGCCTTCCGCGTGCGCAGGGAGGGCTGCAAGCTGGTGGCTACGTTGAAGTGGAACGGTTCCAGCGAAGAGGGCATGCACAAGAGAGAGGAGATTAACGTGCCCGTCAGCGACGAGGAGAAGCTGCACACACCGGACATCCGCATTTTCGATCAAAGCGAGATGTGCGAGGTGCTGGAAAAGGTCGTAGGCAAGCGAGCCCTGCTGCCGGTCATGGATATTTACTTCACGCGCAGACAGATGCGTCTGGATACGGGCAAGTCTATCAGCGAGCTGTCCGTGGACTGTGGCGAGATCGTAGCAGGCGGCAGGACGGCGCCGATTTCCGAGCTGGAGATCGAACTGTATTCCGGCGAGGAGTCGGACATGAAGGCCCTGGGAGAGACCCTGGCTGCCAAATACCAGCTCCGTCCAGAGGATGCCAGCAAGTACAAAAGAGGGCTGGATTTGATGAAATAAGGTGAGAATCACTTCTTTTTGAGCAAAATGACTGTTTTTAGCAGTCATTTTTGCTATTTTCCTTTACTTTAACGCTCAAAAAGTGTATAATAATATGCATTCTATGTTTAATTTGGCTCACGCCATGAAAGAAACTGCTATAATTTTAGGAGGATATATATCAATGAAAACAACCTTTCTTTCCAAAGAAAATAACGATGTAAAGTTTACGATGGATTTTACTGCTGAAGAGTTTGAGGCTGCAGTCGTAAAGGCTTACCAGGCATCGAAGGATCAGTTCATGATCGACGGCTTCAGAAAGGGTAAGGCTCCAAGAAGCATCATCGAAAAGCATTACGGCGAAGGCATCTTCTTTGAAGATGCGATCAACAACCTGTTCCAGGATTCTTATCCGGCCTCCATCCAGGAATTGGAGCTGGAAGTCATCGACAGTCCCGCAGCCGAATTCTCCGAGATCGGCAAGGGCAAGCCGCTGACCATTACCATCACGGTTCCGGTCTACCCGGTCATCGAGGTTCAGGATTATCTGGGCGTAGAAGTTGAACAGGAAGAGGTCAAGATTCAGGAAGCGGACGTTGACAAAGAGATCGAAGCGCTGCAGAAGAGAAATGCGAGAATGGTTCTGGCGGAAAGACCGATCCGCGAAGGGGATACCGTCATTCTGGATTATGCCGGTTTCGCAGGTGAGGAGCAGTTTGAGGGCGGCACCGCTGAGAGACAGGAGCTGAAGATTGGTTCCGGCATGTTCATTCCGGGCTTTGAGGAACAGCTGGTTGGCGCGAATGCCGGAGAAAAGCGGGACGTTGTCGTTACGTTCCCTGAAGAATATCATGAGGACAGCCTGGCCGGCAAAGAGGCAGTATTCCACTGCGAGATCCATGAGGTCAAAGAGGAACAGCTGCCGGAGCTGGACGATGAATTTGCCAAGGATGTCAGCGAATATGACACGTTGGATGAATTAAAGAAAGCTACGGAGGAAAGACTACAGAAGAATGCGGACGCACAGGCTTTGAATGCGGCAAAAGACGCCGTCATCAATCAGGTTTACGAAGCAAACAAGACAGATGACGTGCCAAGCGTCATGATAGAGGACGAGATCAACCGTATGGTGCAGGAGCTGAATCAGCAGCTGCAGTACCAGGGACTGTCCGTGAAGCAGTATCTGCAGTTCGTAGGTAAGGAGATGTCCGACTTCAGAGAAGAGCTGAGAGAGGAAGCGGTCAGAAAGGTCGTGACCCGAATGATTCTCATGTCCATCGTGGAAGCGGAGAAGGTAGAGGTCTCCGAAGAGGAACTGGAATCCGAGCTGGAGGATATGGCTGACGTTTACGGCACAGACGTTGAGGAAGTCAGAGAGATGATCGGCGAAGAGAACCTATTCTACGTCAAAAAGGACATCCAGATGAAGAAGGTCATCGATCTGCTGTACGAGAAGGCGGATGTCCGGATGGTCGAACCAAAGGCCGCGGATGCGGACGCCGAAGCCGGTGCGGATGCCGAAGCTGCTGATGCCGAAGCTGC
>CAZGED010000013.1:0-4671 GCA_964525085.1 uncultured Senimuribacter sp. | reverse complement strand
GATGCCGAAGCTGCTGATGCCGAAGCTGCGGAAGCACCTGCAGAAGAGGACAAATAAGAAAATTTATACAGAGATAAGGGGGACATAAAATGGCATTGGTACCATATGTGGTCGAGCAGACCAGCCGAGGAGAGCGCTCCTACGACATTTATTCCAGACTGTTGAAGGACAGGATCATTTTCTTGGGAGAAGAGATAGACGATCATATCTCTTCCCTGGTGGTAGCCCAGCTTCTGTTTCTGGAAGCGGAAGACCCTGATAAAGACATTTGTATTTACATCAATAGCCCCGGCGGCAGTGTGACCGCCGGCATGGCTATTTATGACACGATGCAGTATATCAAATGTGATGTCTCAACCATCTGTGTAGGCCTTGCGGCCAGCATGGGCGCGTTCCTGTTGTCATCCGGCGCCAAGGGCAAGCGGTTTGCCCTGCCTAACGCGGAGGTTATGATCCACCAGCCTCTGGGCGGCGCGAAGGGTCAGGCTTCTGACGTTCAGCTCCACGCCCAGTGGCTGCTGAAGACGAAGGAAAAGCTGAACAGGATCCTCAGCGAGAACACGGGAAAGGCTCTCGCCGATATTGAGAAGGATACAGACAGAGACAACTTTATGAGCGCAGTCGAGGCGGCCGAATACGGCCTCATCGACAAAGTGATCATATCGAAGTAAGTAAGGGGGTTAGATATGTCAGACAGATACGATGATAATAAACATCTGCGGTGCTCTTTCTGCGGAAAGCCGCAGAGCCAGGTGCGCAGACTGGTCGCGGGTCCGGGCGTGTACATCTGCGATGAATGTGTAGAAATGTGCATGGACATTGTGGAAGACGCAATCCGGGAGTCGGAGGCTACGACCGAGCTTGTGCAGTACGAACTGCCGAAGCCGAAGGATATCTTTGAGACCCTGTCAGAATACGTCATCGGACAGGACTCTGCGAAGAAAGCCCTGGCTGTGGCGGTGTACAACCACTATAAGCGGATCAACGGACTGGGCGATAAAAACAGCGATGTTGACCTGTCCAAGAGCAATATCGTTATGATCGGACCGACCGGTTCCGGCAAGACGCTTTTGGCTCAGACCCTGGCAAAGATCCTCAACGTGCCTTTTGCCATTGCCGACGCGACGGCGCTGACAGAGGCCGGCTATGTAGGGGAGGACGTAGAAAACATTCTGCTCCGTCTGCTGCAGGCGGCAGATTACGATATAGAGAAGGCACAGAAGGGCATCATCTATGTGGATGAGATCGACAAGATCTCCAGAAAATCCGATAACCCGTCCATTACCAGAGACGTCAGCGGAGAGGGCGTACAGCAGGCACTGCTGAAGATTCTGGAAGGCACGGTAGCCAACGTGCCGCCGCAGGGAGGAAGAAAGCACCCTCATCAGGAGTTTATCCAGTTCGATACCACCAACGTGCTGTTTATTTGCGGCGGCGCTTTTGACGGACTGGACAATATCATCCAGCGGAGAATGGGAGAAAGGGTGATCGGCTTCAATTCCGAGCTGATCAGAACCAGAAAGGAAGAGGAGAATCTGCTGGCCCACATTCAGCCGGAGGATCTGCTCAAGTTCGGCCTGATCCCGGAATTTATCGGCAGACTGCCGATCATCGTGACCCTGGAAGAGCTCAATGAAGAGGCCCTGGTTCGGATCATGAAGGAGCCGAAGAACGCTTTGATCAAGCAGTACAAGAAGCTCTTTGATCTGGATCACGTGGAGCTGGAGATCGAAGAGGAGGCGGTAAACGCTATCGCCAAAAAGGCTTTGGAGCGGAAGACCGGCGCCAGAGGCCTGCGAAGCATCTTTGAAAAGGCCATGACGGACATCATGTTTGAAATCCCGTCACGAGATGACGTGAAAAAATGCATCATCACCAGGGACACCATCGAGGCTGAAACAGAGCCGGTATTGGTGTACAGCGACGGAAAGAGAAATAACGAGGCAGACGCCTCATAATAGAGGCGACGTATGTCGCCTTGTTTTAAAGGGAGGAGGAAAAGCGAGTGAGTGAAGAAATGAAAGATACGAATCAATCTCTGGCTGAAGCGGCGTTGCGGGAAGAACCGGAAGCGGTTCAGACAGAGGCTCCGGCAAAGATCTATCCGTGTATTCCGCTCAGAGGTGTATCAATTTTTCCTAATACAGTCGTTCATTTTGATATAGGGAGAGAAAAATCCATCAGGGCGCTGGAAAGAGCCATGGCTGTCGACAAGCTGCTGTTTGTTTCCAGCCAGAAAGATGACAACGTGCTGATTCCGACATTTGCGGATATCTATGAAGCGGGCACTGTGGTAAAGATCAAACAGATGCTGAAGATCCAGGGGGACGCGGTCAGAGTTCTGGTAGAGGGGCTTTGCCGCGCCCGTCTGAAGGCCAGGGTTTCTGAGGACACGTATATGTCCTGCACCGTGGACGAGATCCACGAGTCTGTGGATCTGGACGATCTGGATGCGACGGATAAGGCGGCCATGCGGATTCTGACCGATGGATTTGTGGAGTACGCGGCTCTCAGCGGCCAGGTGACCGATGAGGTGGTGGACAAGGTGCTTTCCAGCCAGAAGGCCAACGTGGTGGTGGACAAGATGGCGGACCAGATGGTCATCTCTATTCCACGGAAACAGCGGGTGCTGGAGGAACTGGATTTCTCCGGGAGGATCCGGATCCTGACCACGATCGTCGCCGAGGAAAATGAGATCGCCGTCATTGAGAAGGAGCTTTCTCAGAAGGTCAAGGAAAGCATCGATAACAACCAGAAGGAATATTTTCTGAGAGAAAAGATGAAGGCGATCCAGGAAGAGCTGGGCGTCAACGAAGACGCCGGCATCGAGGCCGCCGACTGGATGAAGGAGCTGGAGGAGCTGCACCTGGATGAAAAGGTGGAGGAGAAGATCAAAAAGGAGATCGGAAAGTTCTCCAAGATGATGCCGAATTCCGCAGAAGCCACGGTAATCCGCAACTACGTGGAGACCATTCTGGCTCTGCCTTGGCACACGTCTTCCAAGGTCAACGTGAATCTGCGGAAGGCGGAAAAAATTCTCAACGAGGATCATTACGGCCTGGACAAGGTGAAGGAGAGGGTGCTGGAATATCTGGCTGTCATCCATCTGTCTAAGGCGATCAAAGGGCCGATCCTGTGCCTGGTGGGCCCTCCGGGGGTCGGAAAGACCTCCATCGCCAGGTCCATCGCCAGAGCGTCCGGCAGAGAATTTGTCCGCATGTCCCTGGGCGGCGTCCGGGACGAAGCGGAGATCCGCGGCCACAGAAGAACCTATATCGGCGCGATCCCGGGCAGAGTCATCTCCTGCCTGAAGGACGCCGGAACCAACAATCCGGTGTTCCTCTTCGATGAGGTGGATAAGATCGGCGCCGATTTCAAAGGCGATCCGGCTTCCGCTCTGCTGGAGGTGCTGGATCCTGAACAGAACAACACCTTTACGGATCATTTCCTGGAGATCCCTTTTGATCTGTCCAAGGTCATGTTCATCACCACGGCAAACTCCATCGATACCATTCCCCGTCCGCTGCTGGACAGAATGGAAGTGGTTGAGGTCCCGGGTTATACGGAAGAGGAGAAGGTGAAGATCGCCCAGCGCTTTCTGATCCCGAAGAAGGTCAAGGAACACGGACTGAAGAAGGAGAGCATCAGGATCTCAGAAAAAGCCATCCACGATCTGATCAACTACTATACGAGGGAATCCGGCGTCAGAAACCTGGAGCGGGAGATCGCCAATCTGTGCCGGAAGGTGGCGAGAAAGATCGTTACCGGCAAGGCCAAGAGCTACAGCATCACGCCGTCCAATCTGGAAAAATACCTGGGCAAGCATCGCTTCCACTACGACATCGTAGAGGGGGAAAACCAGGTAGGCGTGACCACGGGTCTGGCCTGGACCGCCGTCGGCGGCGACACCCTGCAGATCGAGACTACGGCCGTGCCGGGAACCGGAAAGCTGGTTTTGACCGGACAGCTGGGAGACGTCATGCAGGAATCCGCCAAGGCGGGCATCAGCTACATCCGCTCTGTGGCGGACGAACTGGGCATCGAAGAGGATTTTTACAAGAAATATGATATCCACGTCCACGTGCCGGAAGGGGCAGTGCCAAAGGACGGTCCGTCTGCCGGCGTGACCATGTGCACCGCGGTGATCTCGACGCTGACGGGAACGCCGGTGAGAAGAGACGTCGCCATGACCGGCGAGGTGACCCTCCGCGGCAAGGTGCTGCCTGTAGGCGGCATCAGAGAAAAGGTTCTGGCGGCCCATCGGGCAGGCATCAAGAAGATCCTGCTGCCGAAGGATAACGAACCGGATATCGACGAGATTCCGGCAGCCGTAAGAAAGCAGCTGGAATTTGTCCTGATCGATCATGTGAGCCGGGCGCTGGAAGAGGCGCTGGCGAAATAGAAACAGGTGATACTATGAGGATTGTAAAATCTGAGCTGGATACCGTGGCGGTCAAGCCGTCACAGTATCCGCCCGATACCATGGCGGAGATCGCCTTTGCGGGGAGATCCAACGTGGGAAAGTCGTCTCTGCTGAATCTGCTCACCAACCGCAGGAAGCTGGCGCGGGTCAGCGGCAGCCCCGGCAAGACCAGGACCATCAACTTCTATCTGATCAACGACGCCTTTCGCATCGTAGACCTGCCGGGGTACGGCTATGCCAAGGTATCC
>CAZGED010000012.1:0-18360 GCA_964525085.1 uncultured Senimuribacter sp. | reverse complement strand
CTTAGAGATAAGGGCTTCATGAAGATCGTGTCATTGGCACCGGAAGTATTATAGGGAGGTGTTGACAGATGCGTATTAAAAAAGGCGATACAGTAGTAGTCATTACTGGTAAAGATAAAGGCAAATCCGGAAAAGTGCTGAAGGCTATGCCGAAGGAAAACAAAGTCATCGTTGAGGGTGTAAACATTCAGACAAAGCACCAGAAGCAGACCAGAACAGAAAAGGCTGAGATCAAGCATCTCGAAGGACCGATCGATGCTTCCAACGTGATGTTCTATGACGCAAAGGCAAAAGAAGCCATCAAGATCGGCTACAAGATCGACGGCGACAAGAAGGTCAGAGTAAACAGAAAAACCGGAAACGTAATCGACTAGGAAAGGAGGAGAGGATTTTGACAGCAAGATTAAGAGAAACTTACAAGAATGAAGTATTCCCGGCACTGAAAGAGAAGTTTCAGTATAAAAACGTAATGGAAGTTCCTAAGCTGGAGAAGGTTACCTTGAACATGGGTCTGGGCGAAGCCAAAGAGAACGCGAAGATCCTGGAAACAGCCGTGAAAGAGATCGGCCTGATCACGGGTCAGAGACCGGTTGTAACAAAGGCAAAGAAGTCCATCGCAAACTTCAAAGTAAGACAGGGCATGCCGGTTGGAGCGAAAGTTACCCTGAGAGGAGACAACATGTATGAATTTGTTGACAAGTTCTTCAATATCTCTCTTCCAAGAGTAAGAGACTTCAAGGGTGTCAGCAAAAATTCCTTTGATGGCAGAGGAAACTACTCCATGGGTATCAAGGAGCAGTTGATCTTCCCGGAAATCAACTATGACGACGTTGACACGATCAAAGGTATGAACATCGTATTTACAACTACGGCAAAGACAGACGAAGAAGCAGCGGCTTTGCTGGAACTGCTGGGTATGCCGTTTGAAAAATAGGAAAACCTGACCGACGGCTTCGCTGTAAGGAAGTTTTTATATCATTCCCTCGGCGATGCTCGGAAATGATAAGAGGAGGTTAAGATGGCTAAGACATCTCTTAAAGTAAAGCAGCAGAGAAAACCGAAGTATTCCACTCGCGCATACACCAGATGCAGACTGTGTGGAAGACCTCACTCTGTATTGAAGAAATACGGTATCTGCCGTATCTGCTTCAGAGAGCTTGCTTACAAAGGTGAAATTCCAGGCGTAAGAAAAGCAAGCTGGTAAAATCGAAGTTAAATCAGTGCGAAGGCAAGTCCGCCAAGGGTACGGTCGGTTCCTAGCCGGCTGAAGCTGGGAAACCTTCGTATCAGACCTGCCATCGGTTTCTTTCAGAAACCGGGCTAGGGCTTGAACCACGCAAGAGGAAGGAGATATACTGTAATGACAATGACAGATCCGATAGCGGATATGCTGACAAGAATCAGAAATGCCAATACTGTAGGTCATGAGACAGTTGAGATCCCTGCATCCAAGATCAAAAAATCCATCGCAGAGATCTTGCTGGAAGAAGGCTACATCAGCGGCTATGATGTAATAGACGATAACAAGCAGGGCATCATCAAGGTGCAGATGAAATACGGTGCCAACAAAGAAAGAGTTATCAATGGTATCAAGAAGATTTCCAAGCCGGGACTGAAGGTTTATGCAAAGGCCAATGACGTACCGAAGGTACTGGGCGGCCTGGGCATCGCGATCATTTCCACATCAAAAGGCGTGATCAGTGACAAGAAGGCCAGAGAATATGGTGTCGGCGGCGAAGTTATCTGTTATGTATGGTAGGAGGTAAGAATTATGTCAAGAATAGGTAGAAAACCTGTTGTACTTCCTGCCGGAGTAGAAGTTACTGTTGATGAGAAGAACCTCGTAACAGTAAAAGGTCCTAAGGGCACCCTGCAGGAACAGGTAAGCAAGTTAATCAACGTAGAAGTAAAAGAAAACGAAGTGGTACTGACCAGACCATCTGACGCGAGAGAATACAGATCTCAGCACGGACTGGCAAGAACCCTGGTAAACAATATGGTAGTCGGCGTAACAAACGGCTACGAAAAAAAGCTTCAGCTGGTTGGCGTAGGCTATAGAGCTGAGAAAAAAGGCAACAGCCTGGTTATGAACCTGGGTTACTCCCACCCAGTAGAGATGCCAGATCCTGAAGGAATTACGACAGAGGTTCCTGACGCTACCACCATTGTAGTAAAGGGAATCGACAAGGCAACCGTAGGAAACTATGCGGCCAACATCAGAGCTTGGAGAGAACCTGAACCGTACAAGGGCAAGGGTATCAAGTACGCTGACGAAGTCATCCGCAGAAAAGAAGGAAAAGCTGGCGCTAAATAAGAAAGGAGTGAAATGAGAAATGGCAAAAGAAAGCAGAAATGACAAGCGTGTAAAAAGACACGAAAGAGTTAGAAAAAATTTATCTGGAACTCCTGAGAAGCCAAGACTTTGCGTTTACAGATCCAACAAGAACATTTCTTGCCAGATCATTGACGATGTAAACAAGGTGACGTTAGCTTCTGCGTCTTCCCTTGACAAAGACCTGAAGGCCGAGATCGGCTACGGCGGAAACAAGGAAGCTGCGAAGAAAGTCGGCGAAGCGATTGCGAAGAAAGCACTGGAAAAGGGCATCGAAGTCGTTGCTTTTGACAGAGGCGGATTCCTCTATCACGGAAGAGTGAAGGAACTGGCTGAAGGCGCTCGCGAAGGCGGATTAAAATTCTAACAGGAGGAGATAAGGAATGCGTAATATCATTGATGCATCCAAGCTGGACTTGAAAGAAACTATCGTTAGCATCAGACGTGTCGCGAAGACGGTTAAGGGCGGTAGAAATATGAGATTCAGCGTAACCGTAGTAGTCGGAGACGGTAACGGCTACGTAGGCGTTGGTCTTGGCAAGGCTCAGGAAATCCCTGAGGCTGTAAGAAAAGCTACAGAAGATGCAAAGAAGAATTTAATATATGTTCCGACAGTCGGAACAACTATACCACACAGAAACGTCGGTATCTTCGGTGCTGGCAAGGTTCTGCTGATGCCTGCTGCACAGGGTACTGGCGTAATCGCAGGTTCCTCTGTACGTACCGTACTGGAAGCTGCGGGAATCAAGGACGTTAGAGCGAAGTCCATCGGTTCCAACAACACGGGTAACATGGCGTACGCAACCCTGGAAGGTCTGAAAGGCATGATGACCGTAGAGAAGGTTGCTAAGCTGAGAGGTAAGACACCTGAGGAAATCTTAGGATAGGAGGATACGCAAAATGGCTAAAATGTTGAAAATCACTTTAACAAAGAGTACAATCGGCGCTTCCCCTAAGCAGAGAAAGGTTGTCGAAGCGTTAGGATTGAAGAAGATGCATCGCAGTGTAGAACTTGCCGATACACCTGCAACTCGTGGTGCAGTTGCTAAGGTAGCGCATCTTGTGACTGTAGAAGAACTGTAGGATAGGAGGTGCAAGGGATAATGAAACTGCATGAATTAAGAGCTGCTGAAGGTTCCAAAAAGAATCGGAAGAGAAGAGGCCGCGGTACTGCTACCGGCCAGGGGAAAACCGGCGGAAGAGGTATGAACGGTCAGAAATCCAGAAGCGGCGGCGGCGTAAGACTCGGTTTTGAAGGCGGCCAGATGCCTCTGTACAGACGTCTGCCGAAGAGAGGCTTCACCAACATCTGGGGAACAGAATACACAACCATCAACGTAAAGGACCTCAACAGATTTGAGGCCGGCACTGTTGTAACACCGGAACTCCTTGAGGAAGCCGGCCTGGTTAAGCAGGTGAAAGACGGAATCAAGATTTTAGGAGACGGAGCTTTAAACAATAGTATCACTGTAAAGGCACACAAATTTACAAAGAGTGCGATTGAAAAAATTGAAGCTGCTGGAGGAAAGGCAGAGGTGATCTAAGATGGAGATGCTTAAGACTATTTCGCAGGCATTCAAAGTCGCAGAAATCAGAAGCAAGATCATCTTCACCCTGTTGATGCTGGTCGTATTCAGAATCGGATCCAGTATTCCTGTACCGGGAATCAGCAGGTCCGCTCTGTCACAGGTTTTCACCGGTGAAACCGGTTTGTTTGACCTGTTCGACCTGTTCTCAGGCGGTTCGTTCAGCAACTTCACGATCTTCGCTTTAAGTATTACACCGTATATCACGGCTTCCATCATCATCCAGCTTTTGACCATCGCTTTCCCGTATTTTGAGAGGCTGGCAAAAGAGGGTCAGGAAGGAAGAAAGAAGATGGCGCAGATTACCCGTTATCTGACCATCGTGCTGGCATTGGTCCAGGCCCTGGGACTGACCGTAGGTCTGTTCAGAAAGGCCGTCATCGACCAGACGTGGTTCTCCTTCGCGGTCATCATTTTGGTTTTGACCGCAGGTACAGCCTTCCTGATGTGGCTGGGAGAACAGATCAACGAGTACGGTATCGGAAACGGTATCTCCCTGATCATTTTCGCCGGTATCGTAGCGAGGATTCCGAGTGGCATCAGAACCATCTGGACCCAGTTCCAGGACGGACAGATGAGCATCATCACGATCCTGATCTTCATCATCTTTGCCGTTGTGGTTATCCTGGGCGTTATCGAGATCCAGCAGGGAACCAGAAGGATCCCGGTTCAGTACGCAAAGAGAGTCGTTGGCAGAAAGATGTATGGCGGACAGTCCACCCACATTCCTCTCAAGGTCAACCAGGCTGGCGTGATTCCGGTCATCTTCGCGCTGTCCATCCTGCAGTTCCCGCTGACCATCACCTACTTCTTCCCGAATACGGCGTTCACTGATTTCGTGACGAAGTGGCTGTCACCGTCTGGAAACCCTGGCGTATGGGTATACGCGGTACTGAACGTGCTGCTGATCATATTCTTCAACTACTTCTACACCGCAATTACCTTTAACCCGGTAGAAGTAGCGCAGAACATGAAGGCCAACGGCGGCTTTATCCCAGGTATCAGACCTGGTAAAGCTACAGTTGAATATCTTAGCAAGGTCATGTCAAGAATCTCCATTGTGGGAGCTGTCTTCCTTGCGGTAATCGCAACCCTGCCTACCATTCTGGGCGTGATGATCCCGGCCCTGAAGGGTATGCATTTCGGCGGAACTTCTCTGCTGATCGCAGTAGGCGTTGCACTTGATACAATGAAACAACTGGAAAACCAGATGGTTATGAGGAACTATCAGGGCTTTCTGAAATAAGAGGAGATGAGCAAATGCTTAGAACAGTTTTGTTAGGCCCTCCAGGAGCTGGCAAGGGTACACAGGCAGTAAAAATTGTGGAGAAATACAACGTTCCCCATATTTCAACTGGAGATATCTTCAGAGAAAATATCAAAAATGGTACAGAGCTGGGCAAAAGGGCGCAGGAATACATGAACAAAGGCGAATTGGTTCCTGACGACCTGGTTATCGATCTGGCTACGAACAGACTTCTCGCAGATGACTGCAAAAATGGATTCCTGCTGGACGGATTCCCAAGGACCGTTTATCAGGCAGAAAAGCTGGATGAATTCTTAAAGGCACATGACCTGAAGCTTGATACTGTGATCGACATTGAAGTTGAAAAGGAAGAACTGATTACGAGGATCACGGGAAGAAGAGTCTGCAAGACCTGCGGCGCTTCCTTCCATGTCGTAAACATTCCTCCTAAAAAAGAAGGCATTTGTGACATCTGCGGAGGTGAGCTGTTCCAGAGAGCAGATGATACGGTTGAAGCTGTTGAAACAAGAATCTCAGAATACAACGAGAAGACGAAGCCGCTGGTAGACTACTATACAAAGGCAGGCAATATCGCCACGGTAGATGGGGCGCTTCCTCTTGACACGGTATTTGCCGAAATCGTAAAAGCTATAGGAGAATAGTATGATCATCATCAAATCCAGACAGGAAATTGACATAATGCGTGAGTCGGGCAAGGTCACAGGGTATATCCTAAATACCCTGGCCGACTTCATCAAACCCGGCATGTCTACCATGGATATCGACCGTTACGTAGAACAGACGATCAAAAAGAACAAGATGATCCCTACCTTTAAGGGATACGGTGGATTCCCGGGAAATGCCTGCGTCTCCATCAATGAAGAGGTTGTGCACGGGATTCCTGACAAAAGACGCATCATTCACGAAGGGGATATCGTCAGCGTCGATGTGGGAGCGACCTACAAAGGCTACGTCAGCGACGCTGCCAGAACCTACCCGGTAGGCAAGGTAGACGACGAGGCCATGCGTCTCATCGAGGTAACAAAGGCCAGTTTCTTTGAGGGCATCAAATATGCCCGTGTGGGATACCGTCTCTCCGACATTTCCCACGCAATCCAGGCGAAGGCCGAAGGGGAAGGATATTCCGTCATCCGCGACTTTGTCGGACACGGCGTAGGACGCGAAATGCACGAAGATCCGCAGATCCCTAACTACGGAAAGCCTGGCAAGGGTCCGCGGCTGGTCAGCGGCATGGTGTTCGCCATCGAGCCGATGATCTGCCAGGGAGCCTATGAGATCGAGACTCTGCTCAACGACTGGACCGTCGTGACAGCGGACGGAAAGCTGGCTGCGCATTATGAAAATACTGTTGTTATCAATGATGGTGAGCCTGAGCTGCTTACCCTGTAGTGAATAGAGAGAGGTGTATTTCATGGCGAAGAAAGACGTCATAGAAGCAGTTGGAACCGTTGTGGACGCTCAGCCAAACGCTATGTTCAAGGTAAAACTTGAAAACGGTTTTGAAGTGCTTGCACACATTTCTGGAAAGATCAGAATGAACTATATAAGGATTCTTCCGGGCGACAAGGTGAAGGTTGAGCTTTCCCCTTATGATTTGACCAGAGGAAGAATTATATGGAGAGATAAAGGCTAAATAGGAGGAATAAGATGAAAGTTAGAGCTTCCGTAAAACCAATCTGTGAAAAGTGCAAGGTAATCAAAAGACATGGAAAAGTAATGGTTATCTGTGAGAACCCAAAGCATAAGCAGAGACAAGGTTAATCGTTTTGTTTAACATTTTGTCCGGCGAGGACCAGGACCGCCGGACGGAGATCAATTATTGTATATTTAGAACCCCTGTCTATATCACCCCTGGAACGTGACGGAAGATAGGAGAAGGAGGAAACGTATGGCTCGTATAGCCGGTGTCGACTTACCAAGAGAAAAAAGAGTAGAGATTGGTTTGACTTACATTTATGGTATTGGCAGACCGACCGCAAACGCGATCCTTGCAAAAGCAGGTGTAAACCCTGATACCAGAGTGAAAGACCTGACTGAGGAGGAAGCTGGTAAAATCAGAAAGATCATCGATGAAGATTACCTCGTAGAAGGTGACCTGAGAAGAGAAGTTTCTTTGAACATCAAGAGACTGATGGAAATCGGAAGCTACAGAGGAATCAGACATAGAAGAGGCCTTCCTGTAAGAGGTCAGAAAACTAAGACAAACGCCAGAACTCGCAAAGGTCCGAAGAAGACTGTAGGCAGAAAGAAAAAATAAGAAGGAGGTAGGAAACAATGGCTAAGACTGTAAAGAAAACAGTTAGAAAAAAGAAAAGAGAACGTAAGAACATTGAAAAAGGCCAGGCACATATCCAATCCACCTTTAACAATACTTTAGTTACTCTTACAGATATGGACGGAAACGCACTTTCCTGGTCCAGCGCCGGATCTTTAGGATTCAAGGGTTCCAAGAAATCCACACCATTTGCTGCGCAGATGGCCGCTGAAGAAGCAACAAAGGCCGCTATGGAGCATGGTTTAAAGACGGTAGAAGTTTACGTAAAGGGTCCGGGCTCCGGAAGAGAAGCTGCCATCAGAGCGCTGCAGGCAGCAGGTCTTCAGATCACCATGATCAAGGACATCACACCGATTCCGCACAACGGATGCAGACCGCCGAAGAGAAGAAGAGTCTAATTGAAGGGAGGAGTAATAACAAATGGCAAGATATACAGACGCTAACTGCAGATTATGCAGAAGAGAAGGCCAGAAGCTTTTCTTGAAAGGTGAAAGATGCTATAGCGGCAAATGCGCAATTGAGAAGAGAAATTACGCTCCCGGACAGCACGGTCAGTCCAGAAAGAAAGTTTCTGACTACGGCCTGCAGTTAAGAGAAAAGCAGAAGGCAAAGAGATTCTACGGTATGCAGGAAAAACAGTTTAGAAACCTGTTTGAGAAAGCAGCCAGAAAACAGGGTAAAACCGGTGAAAACCTGTTAGTCCTGTTAGAGACAAGATTAGACAACGTCGTTTACAGACTGGGCTTTGCTTCTTCCAGAAAGGAAGCGAGACAGCTGGTCGTTCACGGTCACTTCACCGTAAACGGCAAGAAGGCAACCGCTCCTGCGATGCAGCTGAAGGCTGGCGACGTGATCAAAGTGAAAGAGAGGAGCACCAGTTCCCCTAAATTTAAGGAAATCAAGGAAATGTCAATCACGGTACCTTCATGGATGGCAGTCGATGTTGAAAAGTTAGAAGGTAAAATCGTTGCTATGCCGACAAGAGAAGAAATTGATACTCCTGTTGCAGAGCACTTAATCGTCGAGTTGTACTCCAAATAATATAGCGGCGTGAATCCGGTATTACTTGGGAAAATGAAGGAGGGTTTTTAGTGATAGAAATCGAAAAACCAACAATAACGAAATTTGTTGATGAAGAAGGGAAATACGGCAAATTTGTCGTAGAACCTTTGGAAAGAGGATACGGGACTACTCTGGGTATCTGCATGAGAAGGATTCTCTTGAGTTCCCTGCCAGGCGCTGCCGTAACTTCTGTAAAAATCGACGGAATACTCCACGAGTTTTCAACGATACCAGGTGTTAAAGAAGACGTAACAGAAATCATCTTAAACTTGAAGAAACTTGCTATAAGGCTCAACGGCGATAATACCAAGCGGGTCATCATCAACGCAATTGGTCCGAAAGAGGTTACCGCCGCTGACATTATCGGTGATTCAGAGATGGAGATCTTCAACCAGGATCTGCACATCGCAACCCTGGAAGAAAACGCTACCCTTGTGATGGAAATCAACCTCGCGAGAGGCAGAGGCTATGTGCCTGCTGACCAGAACAAGACGGAGAGCACGCCGATTTCAGTCATTCCGGTTGACTCCATTTATACGCCGGTGAGAAAGGTCAACTATACAGTGGAGAACACCAGAGTTGGCCAGGTCACAGACTTTGACAGACTGATTCTGGAGATCTGGACGGACGGATCTATCACACCCGAAGAAGGGGTGTCCATTGGAGCGAAGATCATGCAGGAGCACCTGAATCTCTTCATCCAGCTGGACGACTCCACAGACGGTATGGAAATCATGGTGGAGAAGGAAGAAGACCAGAAGGAAAAAGCTCTTGAAATGACCATTGAAGAACTGGAACTGTCCGTTCGTTCCTTCAACTGTCTGAAGAGAGCAGCGATCAACACCGTAGAAGAGTTGACTGAGCGTACAGAAGAGGATATGATGAAGGTTAGAAACCTTGGTAAGAAGTCCCTCGACGAAGTGAAAGCAAAACTTGAGGAATTAGGACTTGGTCTCAAGCCAAGCGACGACTAATACCCGCAAAGACACCATAACGAAATGAAAGGAGATTTGACATGCCAGGATATAGAAAACTGGGCAGACCTACTGCTCACAGAAAAGCTATGCTGAGAAATCTGGTAACTGACCTGTTCAGAGAAGGAAGAATTTCCACAACAGACTGCAGAGCGAAGGAAGCCAGAAGAGAAGCGGAAAAGATGATTACCTTAGCAAAGCGCGGCGACCTGCACGCAAGAAGACAGGCGCTGGCTTACATCTACGACGAGAGTGTAGTGACGAAGCTCTTCGATGAAATCGCACCGAAGTATGCTGACAGAAACGGCGGATACACCAGAATTCTGAAGCTGGGACCTCGCAGAGGCGACAGCGCAGAGGTTGTATTCCTGGAACTGGTTTAATCAGATTTTAATCAGATACAGTTTAATCATAAAGTAGCAATACAAACGACAACAAACCCTGCTGCGGATGACCGCGACGGGGTTTTGTTGGTGGTGCGCGGCAGAGCGGCTCTCCGCCGCCGGTTTTCGCCGCAGGCCCACCGCCGGTTTTCACCGTCGATCCCCGCCACCGGCCCCGCTGCAGGCCCGCCGCCGGTTTTCACCGTCGATCCCCGCCGCCGGCCCCGCTGCAGGCCCGCCGCCGGCCCCGCTGCAGGCCCGCCGCCGGTTTTCACCGTTGGTCCCCGCCGCCGGCCGCCGCCGGTTTTCCTTTTGAGCCATTTCGTTTTCTATCGAAAACATTTTAGTGGATTTGGAAAACAAACAGGGTGGCGGAGGGACGAGATGTAAGATAAAACTGGTTTTGCACCCAACAAATTACTGAAATAATGCATTCTAACGACCGATTTTTTAAGAATGTGAGCAAAAAGACGAAGCGCCACGGGCTTTTTGAAGACTTTGTTTTCTGATTTTAGGATTATGTTTTCTGTGGAAAACGTTTTAGCAAATTTCGAAAACGCCACCCCGCATCCTGCACCCCGCACCGCACTCCGCACCCCGCCGTCCACAGAAAACATCGTCCTGCTGATCTTCCCCATTGACAGGAGGAGCCATCTTGAAATATAATGAAAAAAGAACTGAAGACTGTGTGGTGATGTTCTCCCGATGAGGGAGCTAAGAGGGAAACCGGTGAGAGACCGGTGCGGATCCGCCACTGTGATTGGAGAGTCGGGCATATGGCCGATGGCCGCCACTGGGAGACCGGGAAGGATTGCGCCGACGATGATCCACGAGCCAGGAGACCTGCATGAACCTTTAGGAGGAGACTCCCGTAATTTTCGTACCAGTAAATACGGACTGTGACAGAGAACACAGTTCTTTTTGTTTTTGAAACAAGGGTGAGATATGAGAAATCGTTTATTGAAAAATCTGGCCGCAGTGGCGGCACTGCTGATCCTGTGCGGCATCTGCGCGGCGGCAGTGGCTCTCCACGGCAGGACTGCGCCGGCCGACGCCCTGGCGGAAGAGAGCGGGCAGCTGGACGTTCAGGCGGCCGCAGAGATTCAACTGGGAGAAAGCAGCGAAAACACCAATCTGTCCAACAAGATTACCCAGGCAGAGAAGGAACGGCGGCAGGAAGAACAGGAACGGCAGGATCGGAATGAGAAGCAGAATCAGGAAACCGGACAGGAGCAGGGCGGCAGCCTCAGGGATGCGCAGCAGAACGCAGGGCAATCGGACGGCTCCGACCAGACAACGGATTCCGAAAATCCTGATGATTCGGGCAATTCCCAAACTTCAGAAGACCCTGGCAGCGGTTCCGGCAGCGGCAGCGACGCCGATCTGCAGGAAGACGCCTTTGTGGAAGAATCCCTTCCTGTCGAGGATCTTTTGCAGGAGATTGGTATCAACGATGCTGACCAGATCATCTATGCCAAAGCCGTCACAGGCGACGGAAAATCCCAGATTCTGAAGCTGGTCAACGGCGCATACGCCGCTTTGCTCAGCACCCAGGGTGCTACCATCATTCAGATCAAATATACCGACAACGACGGCAACGTAAAAACCTTTACCAAAAAGATCACCTATAAGAGGCCGGAGGGATCCACGCCGGAAGAAAAGCAGCCTGTCATCAACACCAACCTGCAGGATCAGGCGGTCTACTCCAACCAGACCATCAACTTTGACGTCTGGGTCACCAACTACCGGGGGAAAACCCTTTCCTACAATAATATGGAGGTCAGCATCAACGGGAAGACCGCCGATTACGTAGGAGAGATGGACCGGCAGACCTATCGGGTCAGGCTGCAGACCGGCGCCAACGAGATCAGGATCAAAGTGACCGACAGCTATCAGTACACGGTGACCAAGGTTTTCACCGTCTACTATAAATCGGGCTCCGCGACCATCACCATCAGCCTGGAAGCCGGCACCATTGGCCTGACCTACCTGATCGAACCGCAGAAGATGGAGGTAGACGACGGGACGCCGTTGTCCGATGTCATCGACGAGTTCCTGACCGCCAATGGCTGCACCTACGAGTTTACCGGGACACTGGAGGACGGCTTCTATCTGGCGAAGATCAGGAGAAGCGGCCTGATCGAAGGCTATCAGATCCCCCAGTCTCTGATCCAGAAGCTGGAAGAGGATGGCATGGTCTATAACGTGAACAACTACGAAAGCCTGGACACCCTGGGCGAGTTTGACTTTGCCCGGAGGTCGGGCTGGATGTACTCTATCAACGGGCTTTACGCATCCTACGGCCTGAGCAAGGCCTATGTGGAAAACGGCGACGTGGTGCGCATCCGGTTTACCCTGGCAGGCGGAAAGGACATCGGAGCCGGCAGCATGGTCAGTGAAGGCAATTTGAAGGACTACGGAAGGGAATGGTAAACAACATGCAGACAAAAGCAAAAGACATATTACATGAAATCAAAAAAGTCGTCATCGGCAAGGATGAGAAGATCGCCCGGGTGCTGATGGCCATTCTGGCCGGAGGCCATGTGCTCATCGAGGACGTGCCGGGGGTGGGGAAGACCACCCTGGCTCTCGCCTTCAGCAAGGCTCTGGGCCTGGACTACAACAGGACCCAGTTTACCCCCGACGTGGTGGCGTCCGATATCGTGGGATTTTCCATGTACGATAAAGAAAGCGGCCGGTTTACCTTCCGGGAAGGATCCGTGTTCTGCAATCTGTTCCTGGCCGATGAGATCAACCGTACGTCCAGCAAGACCCAGTCCGCTCTGCTGGAGGTCATGGAAGAGGGCCAGGTGACCGTGGACGGACAGACCTACGTACTGCCCAAGCCGTTTACCGTCATAGCCACGCAGAATCCGGCGGGGTCGGCGGGAACCCAGCTGCTGCCCAACGCCCAGCTGGACCGTTTTCTGATCCGGCTGACCATGGGCTATCCGGACTTCGACAGCCAGATCGAGATCCTGCGGGATCGGCAGACCGGCAATCCGATCGATACCGTAGAGAATGCCGTATCATCAAAGGAGCTGCTGTCCATGCAGCAACAGGCCGCGGCAGTCTATACGGCCGATGAGATCCTGGCGTACATCACCCGGCTGGCGGAGGCCAGCCGAAGCCACCCTATGGTGACCTTGGGGATCAGTCCGAGAGGCGCCATCGCGGTCCTTCGCATGGCAAAGGCCTGTGCCTTCGTGGAAGGACGGGACTACGTGCTGCCGAAGGATGTGCGGGACGTGTTCGTAGATGTATGCGGACACAGAATCCTGCTGGGCTCCCGGGCAAAGGTGTCCGAAAAGAGCGCGGAGGATATTTTGCGGGAGATCTTGGAAAAGGAAGAGGTCGAAAGCGGCATGTGGGAGAAGAGATGACAGGAAGGCGTATATGTTTTGGATGCTGGCTCCTGCTGCTGGCAGCAGGCTGGTTTGTCGGCACCGCCGTGGTCTTTCCGGCGCTGTTCCTGATCACCCTGGCGGCAGCGGGGTTTCTGGCCTTTCTGACCTGGCGGCAGTCCGCCCTGGTCCAGGTGGAGTTGTCGCTGTCAGGCAGCGGCCGGCAGGCGGCCGGCAGGCTGTATTTCGTGTACAAAGGGTTTCTGCCTGTGGTTACGGTGGAGACGGCGGTCAACTGCCGGAACTGCCTGACCGGCGATACGGAGACGGCGTTGGTCCGCTGCACCCTGTCAAAGGAGTGTCCGTCGGAGGCGGCGTTGCAGCTGGGAAGCCGGTACTGCGGCAGGCTGGAAATTGGCGCAGAGCAGATGAGGATCACAGACCCGCTGGGGTTGGCGGCTTTTAAGCGGCCCTGCCGCCTGCGGCAGGCAGTTTTGATCCTGCCGGAGGAGATGGAAACCGACCTGGCGGAGGAGCTGGTCCGTACGCCGGATCTGGAAGGGGTGGACTTCGCGGGCGACAGGCCGGGCTTTGATCCCAGCGAGACCTTTGCCATCCGAGAATACCGGGCAGGAGACCGGCTGAAAAGCGTACACTGGAAGCTTTCCGGGAAGCTGGACCAGCTGATGGTCAGAGAGCCGGGACTGCCGGTGAAACATTCCAACCAGATCCTGATGGAAACCCGTTTCCGGGAAGAAGATCCGGAGAAGCGAAAGCAACTGATCGACCGGGTCTGCTGTTATACGGTGGCCCTGTGTGAGCAGCTGGTCGATGCCGGCGTCGGGTATCAGCTGGGCTGGATGGATTACAGAGAGAATACCTTCCACAACTGCCGGGTCACAGGGGTCGACGACCTTTTGGAGCTTCTGCCCGCACTGCTTTCGGCGGAGGTAACCTTTGGGACGGAAACCGTGAGAGAAAAATTTGATGAAGAGGAAGCTGGGCAGGAGATGTCCGGCTTGATCGTGATAGATAATGAAACCGTACGGCAATGAAAATCTTACATTAAAAATTACATACGGAAGGCAGGGCTCTCAGAAATACGGCAGGATAGTCAGCACCGTCCTGGGATGTCTGCTGGCGGGATGGTTTCTGATCGCTGCCGTCTGGTGCCTGGAGGGCGGACTCCATGCCGCGGGAGATCTGGGGTCGTTTCTGTATCTGATCCTGGACCGGCTTGCGGAACAAAACCTGCGCATCCACGACGTTTTTACGGAGAGGGAGGGCGTCAGCGCCGGATTCCTGCTGCTGTCGTTCCTGTGCTGGATTCTGCTGGCGGCAGTCGCCTGTTTTTCCGTGCACAATCGGCTGTGGCCCGCGCTTTGGGCGATCCTGGCCGCGCAGACGGCTCTTCAGCTGTGGCTGCCCGGATGCCCGTGGCCGGTGGCAGGAGGCTTCTATGTCCTCTGGGCCGGCTGCGCGCTGTGGACCGCGGCCGGGGGAGGCGCATCTCTGCGGCGGCTGTGGGCCACGGTTCTGATTTGCGCCCTGGCGGCCTGCGTCATCTGCGTTTTTGCGGCGCAGCCGCGGCAGAGTATCCTGCAGGGCATGACAAAGGAAGCGCACGCGGTATCGAACCTGCCCCAAGGGGATTTTACCAATCTGCAGCCCCTGGAGCTGGGAGATGAGGAGGTGCTGGAGCTGACCATGGAACAGCCCGGTTCCTACTACCTGAAGGGGTATACCGGAGAGGTGTACAACGGCACAGGCTGGGATACCTTGGACGGCAAGACGTTGGCGGCAGAGAACGACCTGTTCTATTGGCTCCACGAGAAAGGCTTCTGGGGATACGGACAGATCGGTCTGGCCGCATCTCTGCTGAAAGATGGGCCGGAAGAGGAAAAAACCGAGGAAGAAACCGAGGAAGAGGCAAACACGATCCGGGTGCATTTCCTGGACGGCGCCCACAGCTGGCTGTTGCTGCCCTATGAGACGGACGGAAACGTAGAGGCGGCAGCCCCTTTGATCGGTGACAGCCGGTTCCGGACAGAGGTATCGGGCGGTGTCACGGACTATACCCTGCAGGCCGCGGCACCTCAGCTGAGTCAGAGAAGCAGTTTGCTGGCCGCGCTGCAGGAGGAACAGGAGGACGACGGACTGCAGACCTATCTGCAGTGCGAAAACAGCTATCGAACCTTCGTCTACGAGCAGTACACGGCCCTGGACGACGGGACGGCAGAGCGTCTGAAGGAGCTCCTGGGTGAGCCGGAGGACATGGACACGGCTCAGGTGAAGACGACGGTGCTGAAGCTGCTGTCGGAGTTTGCCTACGATGAGAATACCGCCTACAGCAGTGAAGAGGGAGACTTCCTGTCCGTATTTTTGCAGGACAAAACCGGCTGGTCGGCCCATTACGCCACCGCGGCAGCTTTGCTGTTCCGGTATTACGGCATACCCGCCAGATACGCGGAAGGCTATCTGGTCACGCCGGCAGACGTAGAGGGTGTCGAGGCGGGAGAGGCCGTCACGGTGGACAGCGGCCATGCCCACTGCTGGATGGAGTATTATGAGGACGGCCTGGGCTGGGTGCCGTTTGAGACTACGGGACCGTATATCGGCGCCATGGGCAGCGATGACTCCGTCACCTACAGCGGCGGCGGATCCACGGATCAGGAAGCAGAAGAACCGGAGGAAAAGCAGGAAGAGGAAGAAAAGATCGTCTCCCTGGAAACGGAGATCCTGGAGCACGCGCTCTGGATTCTGTCTGGGCTGCTGATCCTGCTGCTGCTCCTGGCCGTCGCGGCGCTGCTGCTGAGACGGCGCCGGACACGGAAAAAGCAGGGGATCGGCCTTTCCGACGACAGGGAGGCCGTCATCACCATGATGGGATATATTCTGGCCGTCATGGAGAAGCGGGGACTGCCCCATCGCAATATACCGATGGGAGAACACAGAGCGGACGCAGAGAAAATCTTCGGAACGGCTCTGGCAGAGGAGTTCCGCCGGGCAGCGGATATCTACGAGACAGCCCGCTACAGCGGCAGGCCGGTAAAAAAAGAAGACCGGGCCTTTTTGACGGGGCTCGTGAAACAGATGAAAAAGAAAACGAGGAGGAAGGAAGCAGAGTTATGAAAACGAGAGGGAAAAAATGGATTGCTTTGATTTTGGCCTTGGCCATGATCTGCGCATCGACGGCCGGCGCTTTTGCGGCGGCAGATCCGGGTGCGGTGATCACCACGGACTGGCCCATTTTTCGGGGTGACAGTACCAACAACGGCGTAACGGCTGCCAAGACGCCGACGGCTGCGGAGGACGCCATGCTGTACTGGGCCTCCAAGAACGGAAGCGGTTATTCCAATGCGCCGGGTTCTCCGATTTTGGTGGACGGATACCTGTATTTCAATGCAGGCAAAGAGATGATCAAAATGGACGCCGTCAGCGGGGAAGTCGTGGCACGGGGCACCATGGTGGACCAGTCGGACTACAGCATCTGCCCGCCAACCTATGCCGGCGGCAGGATCTACGTGGCTTTGGCCAACGGCACGGTCCAGGCTTTTGATGCCGGCACCATGAAGTCCCTGTGGGTCTATCGGGATGACAAAGGCGGTCAGCCCAACTCCCCGATCGCCTATAGCAGCGGACGGCTGTATGTGGGATTCTGGAACAGTGAGACCAGAGACGCCAACTTCGTCTGCCTGACCACCACAGATCCCAATACATCCAAGACCACAGAGGCCAAGTCAGCCAAGTGGACCTATACCGTCAAAGGCGGGTTCTACTGGGCCGGTGCTTACGCCTGCAGCGATTTTGTCCTGGTGGGCACCGATGACGGAGAGACCGGCTGGGAGTCCCAGACTTCGCAGCTGCTGTGTTTCGACCCGAAGACGGGCAAGCTGCTGGACGCCGTAGAGAAGCTGGACGGAGATATCCGCACCAGCGTTTCCTACGATCAGACCACGGACCGCTACTATTTCGCCACCAAAGGCGGTTCCTTCTACTCGGTACAGGTGTCCGCTGCGGGGAAGATCAGCGACCTGAAAAAGTTGGAGCTGGGCGGCATGTGTACGTCCACGCCGGCTGTCTATAACGGCAGGGCCTACGTAGGCGTCAGCGACGACAACCAGTTTGGACAGAACGCGGCAGGCCATGGCATCATCGTCATCGATCTGGATTCCTGGAAGATCGCGTATAAAGCCCGGACCATGGGTTATCCGCAGACCAGCGGCCTCGTATCCACGGCCGGCGAAGACGGATCCGTCTACGTGTACTTCTTTGAAAACTACACGCCGGGCAAGCTGCGCATGATCAAAGACAAGCCGGGGCAGACGAAGGTAGAGCGGGTTTCCTCTGTGCTGGGAGACGGCGAAACCAAAACCTATGCCGACTGCGTCTTCACGCCAAAGGGAGCCCAGGCTCAGTACTGCATCAGCAGCCCGATCGCCGATGAATACGGCACCCTGTACTTTAAAAACGACTCCGGCTATGTCATGGCCGTGGGAAGCAGAATCGAGAGCATCGAGGTCACAAAGGCTCCGACCCAGACCACCTATGATATCGGTGATCCGGTGAACTTGAGCGGCATCAAGGCGGTGGCCCATCTGGCCAACGGCATGACCCGCGACATCTCGGATTACGTGGCGTGCGCCGAGAGTGAGATCACGGAAGGACAGGTCGACCTGACCATCACCTACCCGTATGTCCGCTACAACGACAGCGGCGAGTCAGACCCGATCTTTACGACGGTGGACATCAAGGTGAACAGCAAAGCGGTTTCCGCCAAGAACAACGCCGCCAAGACGGCCATCAAAGCCAGCCGGGTGTCCGGCGTGAAGACCACGGCCGGAAAGAAAAAGGCCACGGTCAGCTGGAAAAAGGTCAGCGGTGCTACCGGCTATCAGGTCAGCAGAGCGACGTCAAAGACCGGAACCTATAAGACGGTGAAGACGACCACTTCCCTGAAGTTTACCAACACGTCCCTGACGTCGAAGAAGACCTACTACTATAAGGTTCGGGCCTACAAGACCATCAACGGCGTAAAGTACTATGGAAAGTGGTCCACCGTAAAATCGGTAAAGGTGAAATAAACGATGGATCCATACAGAAGTTTTGATATAGATAAGAAGCGGTCCTCCCTCTT